>JAPULR010000209.1 GCA_027294635.1 Chloroflexota bacterium
GGGCCGTTGGTGGGGACGCCTGGGAGCTGGCGACAAGCGGCCTCCCCCAACAGCCCGAGATCCGCGTCATTACCATGGCCCCCGACAACCCGGCGGTCCTCTACGCCGGAGCCCAGGACGGCGCCTACCGCAGCGATGACCGTGGCGACCATTGGGAGCGCCTGGACCTCCCGGGAGAGCCTGTTACCATCTGGTCCCTGACCTTCCATCCCCACAACCCACAGGTGATGTACGCCGGTGGTGAGGACACCAAGCTGTTCCTGAGCAGGGACGGTGGCCGTGGCTGGGACCTCATGCCCATAGACGCCACCTTTCCGTCGGTGACCATGACTCCGCGGCCCCTACCAAAACGTATCCTCAGCTTTGCTGTGGATCCCAGCCAACCGGAAGAAATGTACGCTGCGATAGAGGTGGGCGGCCTCCTCCGCAGTCGGGACAGCGGGACGACCTGGGAAGGCGTGAGTGAGGGCCACTACCGGAACGACGACCCAGTAGACCTCCACAGCGTCCTGGTGAGCAGCGCCCATCCTCGGCACATATCCATAATCTCTCGCGTAGGAATGTTCCGCAGCGCCGACGGCGGGGACCACTGGTCCTGGGGAGGAATAGAACGCCTCGGCCCCAGGGGGACCTACTGCCGGGTCATCCGCGAGGCTCCCGGCGACCCCAGCACCATCTACGTTGGCACCGGCCCGGAGTTCCGAGGCGACCTGGGCGTCCTGTTCCGCAGCCGCGACTACGGTGAAACGTGGCAGAAGGTGGAGATGGGGGTTATCCCTAAATCTACCATATTCGGGTTCGCCATCAACCCCAGGAATGCGGACCAGATGTATTGCTCCACCCGCCACGGTCAGGTGCTGGGAAGCCACGACGGCGGCGAGTCCTGGCAGGACTATTCGCTGCCAGATGAGGCTCAAGAGGTCAACGCCCTGGCGATAGGCTAAGGGATAGACCGACTCCTGGTTGTCAGGACCGGACTGCCGTGAAAGCGTCCAGCGAGGTCATGACTCGAACCGTAATCAGACCACAAATTAACCCGGAAAAAGGAGGAGAAGGTTGAGCGCTGCACCCGGCATCACCGTGATCAAAACGAAGGCGGTAATAGACGGCACCGGAGCCAAGCCCCTGGAGAACGCCGCTGTGATAGTAGAAGGCTCCACCATTAAGGCGGTAGAGCCGCAGGGCCAGGCTTCCTTACCCGAAGGCCCCCATGTACGAACACTGGACTTCCCAAACGGGTACCTTCTCCCCGGACTGGTGGACGTCCACACCCACCTGATTTTCGGCGTTTACGGCTCCTCATATGAAGAGATTATGGACAACGACTCCGATGAGATCATGCTGCTGCGGGCGGCCAAAAACGCCCTGACTCACCTAACGTGCGGCGTCACCACCATGCGAGAGAACGGCGCTCGCAACCGCGTCACCTTCGATCTACGCGAGGGGGCCCGGCGGGGCTACGCCACCACGCCACGGCTCTTCCTCTGCGGCCGGCCCGTCACCCTTACCGGCGGCCACTTCTACTGGTGTAACCAAGAAGCCGACGGTGTAGAAGGTGTTCGCGTTGCGGTGCGGCAGCTAATCAAGGACGGCGCCGACCATATAAAAATCATGGCTTCGGGGGGAGGCACGGCTATAACCGACAACCGCAAGGCCTCCTACAGTGTGGAGGAACTGCGGGCCATAGTTGATGAGGCCCACAATTTTGGCAAGCTCACCACGGCCCACTGCCTGGCAACGCAGAGTTTAACAAACGCCCTGGACGCAGGCGTAGACATGATCGAGCACGCCGGTTTCATTGAGCCCGACGGGTCCTACAAGTTCTACCCAGAGATCGCCGAGCGCATCGCCAAGCAGGGTGTCTACGTCAGCCCTACCGTCCAGACGGGGTACCGCCAGAGGGAAGTCCTTCTAGCAAGAGAGATGGAGCGACCACTCAGCGTAGAGGAGCAGAAGCGCCTGGACGGCCTAAAGGCCAAGTGCGAGAGCCAGCTGGACTTTCTAGGCCGCATGTGGAAGGAGTGGGGCATCAGCATCATCTCCGGCACCGACGCCATTCAGATCTTCGGCGACTACTGCTTGGGCCTGGAGCTGATGTCTGCGGCAGGTATGAGCAACATGGACGTCATCAAGGGATCCACCAGCACAGCGGCCAAGTCCATCGGCGCAGGACACCTCTTCGGCACCGTGGAGGCGGGGAAGGAAGCGGACCTGATAGTTGTCGACCAGGACCCACTTCAGGACATCAGGGCCCTCCGATCCATGGCTATGGTAATGAGGGCCGGGGAGCAGATACTCTAGCCCGAATCCGCGCTCCCGGGCCCCAATCTAAACTTACGAGTGAACCGCCGCGCCCCTGGGCCCGTCTCAGGCAGCATGAGTCCCGCAATAAGAAGTCCCCAGGCAAGTACCGCCCACAGGGTGAAGGCGGGAATGTAAGACCCCAAAGCATCGGTCATGAACCCCACCGTTATGGGCGCGATTACCGCCAGGGTACTGGCGATAGCGAATATCGTTGCCCAGGCAACGGCAACGTTGCCCTCGGTAGCCCCCTCCAACTCCATCGGCACTGTCAAGAGGGCGGGAAGATACAGGAAGCTGGTAATGCCCAGCACCACCATGGATACGTAAATGAGGGCTTCATTATCAAAAGCAAAGCTCCCAAAGCCCGCCAAGCCCACCATCAGCCCCGAGATAATGAAGAAGGGCCGGCGCACCCCCATTCGGGCGCTAAGGACCCCTCCCGCCAGGGCGGCAAAGACACCCACTATGGGTATCAGTCCCACAGTTGAGCCCGCCTTGGTGAGGGACATACCCAGCACCTGGCTATAGTATGTGGGCAACCAGGTGGTGAGGGCCATATACTGGGCGAAAGCGGCGCCATCGCCCAGACCCAGGAGCAAGATTGTCTTCGAACGCATCAAGCTCCACATCTCTCTCAAAGAAACCCTGCTCATAGACGGCTCAGGTGCCGGAGGTATCCTGGCAAAGAACGCCCACCCGAGGGAACCCGCCACTAGGACGCCTCCGAAGATTGAAAGGGTGGATTGCCATCCAATCCACAACGAGATGGGAGCGGCGGTGAAGGCCCCCACGCCTATTCCCAGGGTGAAAAAGGTCATGTTAAGACTGTTTATGAGTGGAAGTTCCCGCCGACTGAACCATCTCATGAGGATAGGAGCGGTGGCGGGCATTATAAGCACAAAGGCCAGGCCAGATATTACCCGGAGAAAAAGCAGGACAAGGAAATGGTCCGCCAGCACAGCCAGCGTCATGGCCCCAGCCATGAGCCACCCCAAGCTAAAAATAGGCTTTATGGGGAAGCGGGCCACCAGCATCCCCCCGGGAATGATAAGCACCGCCTGGATGATTAGGACCGCAGATATCAGAAGGCTGGCCTCACCTCGGCTGACATCGTAGTCCTCCATGACCAGGGAAAGGATGGGAGCCACTGCGGCGAAGTTGGCGCCGTAGGACAGATTGAAGAATATGAGAAGTCCGGCGATGACGAACCGGTATGGTTGTTGCTGCACGTAAACGGTCCTGAATCAAGAAGAGAAAGTACAGCCAATTACTTTAGCGGTTGTCAAAGGTAAATCATAGGACTACCGTTGTTCCAATTGCTAGGTGCTGCTCTAGACACTGAATTAAAAAGATTGTAGGTTGGGGAATAGTATTCAACCGAGGGGTTTTCTCCCTCTTGATGCCACACCATCACTACATCAAGGAGTCAAGATGACCACGTCTTCACCCTACCGGCTCCCCACCAACGTCAGGCCTCAGACGTACAACCTTACCCTTACGCCAGACTTCAGCCGTTTTACCTTTAATGGCGAAGCGTCCATCAAGGTCCAGGTCATGGAGGCGACCGCTCGCATCGTCCTCAACGCCGCCGAGCTGCAGATATCCAGCGCCGAGGCTGTCCACGAAAACGGCAGCGCCTTTCCGGTCAAAGAGATCGCTACAGACGAGAAGGCGGAGACGGTCTCCTTCACCTTTGCTCAAGAGCTTCCCGTCGGTAACGCCACCCTAAACATCCGTTTCACCGGCACCCTTAACGACCAGCTCAGGGGGTTTTACCGCTGTAAATACACTACCTTGGATGAGGATGAGAGATACCTGGCCGCCACCCAGTTTGAAGCCACCGACGCCCGGCGCGCCTTTCCCTGCTGGGACGAGCCCGCCGCCAAGGCCTCCTTTCAGGTAACCCTGGAAATACCTTCCGCCATGACGGCCATCTCCAACACTCCCGTTGAAGAGGAGACCCCATTGAGCGGCCGCACCAAATCGGTCCGCTTTGCCGAGACCCCCAAGATGTCCACCTACCTGCTTGCCTTCGTTGTGGGGGACATGGCATCGGTGGAGAGAAAGACGCCCAACGGCACCCTGGTGCGAGTGTGGACCACCCGAGATAAAGAGGAGCAGGGCCATTTTGCCCTGGAAACCGCCGTAGACCTGCTAGAGTACTTTAACTCCTACTTCGGGATACCCTATCCCCTGGAAAAGCTGGACCACATCGCCCTTCCCGACTTCGCCGCCGGGGCCATGGAGAACTGGGGGGCCATCACCTACCGAGAGATAGCCCTGCTGTTCGATCCGGAGAACTCCGCCGCCAACACCCGCCAGCGTATCGCCGAGATCGTAGCTCACGAGATGGCCCACATGTGGTTCGGTGACCTTGTGACCATGGAGTGGTGGGACGACCTCTGGCTCAACGAAAGCTTCGCCTCATGGATGGGCAACAAGGCCGTAGACCACCTCTATCCAGAGTGGGATATGTGGACCCAGTTCGTCTACCAGGATACCAACGGCGGCCTCAGCCTGGACGGACTGAAAAACTCCCACCCCATCGAAGTGGCAGTGACCAACCCCGCCGAAATCGGTGAGCTCTTCGATGCTATTAGCTACAACAAGGGCGGCGCGGTCCTCCGCATGCTGGAGGAGTATCTGGGGGAAGAGACCTTTCGCCAGGGGATTCACGACTACCTGGGGGCCAACCAGTACGGTAACGCCCGCACCGAGGACCTGTGGGCCAGCCTGGAAAAGGCGTCGGGTAAGCCCGTCACCGCCATAATGAACACCTGGATCAAGCAGACTGGATACCCAGTACTGCAGGCGGACACGGCGCGGCGCGGCGCCGATGTCACGGTCTCCCTGTCCCAGCGACGGTTCCTCTATGACCTGCTCCTGGGCGACGGAGAAACGGAGGCTACTAAATGGCAAATTCCTGTCAGCATTAGCAGCGCCGACAGCTCAATCAAAAAATCAGTCCTCATGGAAGGGCAAAGGACCCAGGTATCTCTTGACGGCCCTCCCACTTCTTCAACAGACGGCTGGATAAAGGTAAATGCGGGGCAGACAGGCTTCTACCGAGTGAACTACTCTGCTTCCGAGTGGGACAACCTTCGAACCGCCGTAGACTCTCTCCATCTGCCCGCCACGGACCGGCTGGGGCTCCAAAACGACGCCTTTGCTCTAATGCGAGCGGGGCTTCTTTCTCCAACCCTCTTCCTATCCCTGGCGGAGGGCTACCGGAATGAGACCCACGCCTCGGTGTGGAGCGACCTTGCCGTCAATCTGGCCACCTTTGAAGGCCTTATTTTGTACGAACCCTACCATTCCCAGTTCCAGCCCTTTGCCCGAGATATTTTCCAAAAGGCTGCTCACCGGGCCGGCTGGGATGCCAAGGCTGGCGAAGGACACCTGGATGCCCTCCTTCGCACCACGGTCCTTGGACAGATAGGCTCCTACGGCGACCGCCACACCCTTGAGAAGGCTAAAGCCCGCTTCGACAGCTTTCTAAAGCACCCCTCCTCCCTTCATCCCGACCTTCGGGACGTGGTATTCGGGCTAACGGCCCAGGAGGGAGACGGTGGAACCTTTGACACGCTGCTTCGGTTGGAAAGGCAGGCTGAACTCCACGAGGAGAAGATGCGGCTGCTTCGGGCTATGTCGCGGTTCCGCCGAGAAGACCTGCTTCGGAAAACCCTTGAGCTTTCTTTAGGGCCCGATGTTCGGACCCAAGATACCGTATCCCTGGTGACCTCGGTGGCCGCTAACCAACGTGGCAGGGACATGGCCTGGGAGTTCATAAAGGACAACTGGCCTGAGTTCAATAGACGGTTCGGGGGTGGCGGCTTCGCTATCATGCGGCTGGTGGGTATCACCGGAGGCTTTACCAGCCTGGATCACGCCAGCGACGTGGAGGGTTTCTTTCAGAAGAACCCGACCCCATCGGCGAATCGGACGATACAGCAGTCCCTGGAGCGCATACGTCTGAATGCCAAGTGGCTTGAAGCCAACGGAAAAGAGCTAGCGGGGTGGTTCTCCAGGAGAGCCTGAATAATTAAAAAGGCCCTCTACAGACCACAGGTGTGCACCGGAAACCCAACTTAGGGAATCTAAAGGCAGGATAACCCTAGTACCTGGGCTGCCTATCTTTAGATGGAGTTGTAGCTTTGCCCGGCAAATCCAAACGGCGACGTAACAGGGACCAGGAGCCCGGAGCCCCCACACGATCTGCACCACCCAAACGAAAGCTGTCCACGGGTCAAAGACGCAGGCTTGTCCCCAGCCAGCCCTGGCTTACCCGGAACAAGTCCGCCCTCAGAGTCTATGGCATTATCGGCGCGGTTGTAATAGGGGTGGCAGCCCTGATTGCTTTTGGAGTGCAGCAATCTCTGGCCAGCGACTTCGAATTTTCCATGTACCAGGGCGCTGATGAACTGAATGTTGCTTCAGAAGATGCTAATTTCTCGGATATCTTCCCGTCGGCGAAGCCGGTGGTGTTTAACTTCTGGGCCGGTCAGTGCCCACCATGCCGAGCTGAGATGCCCGGGTTCCAGCGGGTCTATGACGACTTCAAAGACGAAATTATACTGTTTGGCCTCGATGTTGGCCCCTTCATGAACCTGGGTTCCAAACGAGACGCTGAGAATCTTCTCCGAGAGCTTAACATCCGGTACCCTACTGGGTACTCCCACAATCGCGACCCGGTGGTCCAAAACAACATCATCGCCATGCCCACTACCCTCTTCATCACTCCCGACGGCAAGACTTTCAGAAAGAAAGTCGGCCTTCTACAGGAATCCGAAATGCGCGAAATAGTCCAGGACCTCATAGATGAATCCACCTAGGTTACCCAAGACAGCCAAGTGCACCATTCTCTGTCATGCTGAAGGAAGTCCCGATGTCCCGACTAAGTCCCGCTATCGGGACAGGTCGGGAGGACAACTGAAGCACCTCAATGGAGCCCCTTAGAGAGATACTTCGCCCCGATGTGGCATCGGGACTCAGCATGACATTAGGTTAATTAGCTCACACCCCGGTGAACTTCTTGAAGTGGGCCGCCATGCGTCGCACGGAATCACCTACCGTTTCAGGACGCCAGTGGTACCAGCCGTGGGGCTCACAGTTGTACTGGATATACTCGGTGTAGAGGCCCCGCTCCTTGGCGGCACGTAAGTAGTCGTCGGCCTGGCTGACACTCACCCCGTCCCGGTCCCCCCATTGCAGCATCAGAGGTGTCCTGACCTTGTCCAGGTTGTAGATAATGGAGCGTCCCTGCCAGTGGTCCGGGGCCATGTCGGGGCCGCCCCGGTCCCCCGCCACCACGTCACCGTGTACCGGCATGCTGGTGCCGCTCTTCATTCGGTATGAGTGGGCCAAGTCTATTGAGCCATAAAAGCCCACGGCGGCCTTGAGGAGGTCTGGGTAACGATGAACCATGGAGAAGGTGAAGAAGCCACCGGTGGAGCCTCCCTGCATGACGATGCGGTCCCGGTCCGCCAAGCCCTGCTGCACCAGGTGGAAGGCCCCGTAGGCGAAGTCGTCTATGTCCCCTCCGCCCCAGTCGCCGAAGTTGAGGAACTCGTACTGCTTGCCCAACCCTGCTGAGCCCCTGACCTGGGGAGCCAGGACGGAGTAGCCCCTGTGGACCCAGTACTGAATGTAGGGGTAGAAGCCCCGTACGTGTAGGCCCTTGGTGTTGGCCCTGGCGTAGATGACCAGGGGTGTCCTGCCCTGAGCCCCCTGGGGCCGGTAGAGGAAGGCAGGGATCTCCAGGCCATCCTTGGACTTGTAGCGTATGAGCTCTGGTTTGACGAAGGGGAACTCCTCCAGGCCCTGGGGCATGTGGTGGGTGATCTGGTAAGGTTCCCCGCCATCGGCGGAGATGGACCGGAGGTCTGAGGTCCTCCTGTGGTCCATGAAGGTGTAGAGGATGCGCTTACCGTCGGGGGTCCAGCGGATGGAGCCCCGGGACTGGTAAGCGTCGAAGCCGCCATGGACCCCATCCCCCTGGGTGAGCTGCACGGGCTCTCCGGAGCCGTCGGCCCTCACCTTCATGATGTGGAAGTTCCAGCCAAGGTTGGCCACGTAGGCTATCCACAGGCCGTCGGGGGAGAAGATGGGGTTGTACTCGTCGTACTGGCCGTTGGTGAGGAAGGTGGTCTCCCCACTAGCGATGTCGATGACCCCTACCCTGCGCCATCCTGAACGGTCCGAGGTGAAGACCAGCTTGGCGCCGTTGGGGGAGAAGCGGGGCCTGTAGTCGTAGTGGTCGTAGGTGTTGGGGGTCATGTTGCGGGCCGGGCCTCCCTCGATGGGGGCCACCCATACGTCCATGCGCTTGAAGTCGGCGTGGCCGCTCCGGTCCGACATGAAGGTGACCCAGTTGCCATCGGGGGAGACGAAGACGTCGGTGCTGTTGTACTCCTCGTTGGTGATGTATTTCAGGCTCACCTTCCCTGTTGGTATGTCGGTGGGCAACGATGCTACCTGGTTATATCCATTAGGGCCGGTGTGAATGAAGACGATTCGCCTGCCGTCGGGGGTCCAGCGGATGAACTCGTGGCCGTGGGAGGGGCCGTTGCCGTATGTCAGGTTGATGGGGGGCTCGGAGCCGTCGGCCCTTACCTTGAAGGCCTCGCCCCGGGCGGTGTAGGCGATCCACTCACCGTCGGGGGACCAGGAGGGGTTGAGGCACTCCTCGGGGTACATGGCCACCACACGACGGTTGTTGGCGCCGCCTGCGTCGCAGACCCAGAGGTCGTAGCCGCCGGACTCGGCGGAGACGTAGGCGATGCTCTGGCCTTCGGGGGAGAGGTCAAAGTGCTCCACCTTGGCGTTGGTCTGGGCCAGGAGGTCTATGAGGGGGTCGTCGGGAAGCTGGGGCTCCTCGGTGTAGGTGGCCCCGCGGTTGAAGTATGCGGGCATCTTTATAGTCTCCTTTCAGTTGGAAATCCTGACATCAGTGAATCCGTAGATGGGTCCCAATTAGGAAATCGGCGGACGCACATGGGCCCAGGGCCGCGCCTCCTCGAAGGCGGCGGAGGCACGCAACACTGTGACCTCGTCCAGCTTGTGGCCCACTATCTGCATACCGATGGGTAGCCCATCGGGCGTGAAACCGCAAGGGATACTGGCCGCCGGGTTTCCCGTCATGTTGAAGCCAAAGAGGGGCGCGTAAAAGGCCCACATCTCCTCCACCTCCTTCCCATCGATGACCTTGGGGCGCTGGCCGCAGGGGAAGGGAGGGACAGCCAGGGTGGGAGTCAGCAGCAGATCGTACCTGGTGAAGAAGTCGTCCACATAGGCCCGGAACTGCTGAAGCTCCGCCAGGGCCATGGCGTACTCGTGGGCGGTGATAGTCCCACCCCTCTCGATACCTTCACGCACGTAGGACATCAGGAGATGGGCCGAATCATTTAGAAGATGTCCGTAGCTGATGAAGTCGATGGGGCCGGTGAGTTTGCCCAGAATGCTGCTCAGCTTACCAATGTCCACCTGGAAGGGGGCCAGTTCCACCGACGCCCCCAGGTCTTGAAAAACCTGGGCAGCACCCTCCACGATCCGCCGCACCTCCGGCTCTATCGCGATGGAGCCTAGGTCGGGGCTCCAGGCCATCCGCAGGCCCTTCACACCTTTGTCAAGGCTGGCGGTGAAGTCGGGAGGTTCCTCCTGTATAGTCCCAAGGGCCTGGGCATCAGGGTGAGGACCAGCCATAACCTGAAGGTACAGTGCGGCGTCCCGCACCGTTCGGGTCAAAGGGCCGTCCTGAGAAAAGTAGACCGGGTTCCAGCTAATAGGTCCCGCGTTCCTTCGAGGCACCCTGCCCGAGGTGCCCATGATGCCGTAGATGCCGCAAAAGGACGCCGGCACCCTAATGGAGCCTGCCCCATCGGTGCCGTGAGCGATGGGGTTCATGCCCGCGGCAACGGAAACCCCAGCGCCACCGCTAGAGGCGCCGCTGACCATTTCTGGATTCCAGGGGTTACGGCAATAGTCCCCAAGGCGGTTCTCCGTTACTCCGCCGCCGTGGCCGAATTCCGGAGTATTGGTCTTCCCGAGAATTATGGCGCCGGACTCCCT
This sequence comes from Chloroflexota bacterium, assembly GCA_027294635.1. GTDB lineage: Bacteria > Chloroflexota > Dehalococcoidia > Lucifugimonadales > JAPULR01. Next base: position 10,372 of record JAPULR010000209.1, read on the forward strand.
GATACGCTTTACCAGCAGGTCATCCTCATCTGGCACCCAGTCTTTGTACACCAGCGATCCCTTGGTCGTACGGATGCCTTTGGTAGGCAGCAGGTCCTTAATAGAGGTGGGAATACCGTGGAGCAATCTCAGCTCCCCACCATTCAAAACCGTCTCCTCTGCGCGTCGGGCATCCTTGAGGGCCTCGTCGGCGCATACCGTAAGAAAGGCGTTAAGCCTGGGGTTTAGCGAGTCGATGCGGCGAAGGCAGTTCTCCGTTAGCTCTACGGGTGACAGCTTCTTTTGAGCTATAAGCTTCCGGAGTTGGTACGCAGGGGTAAACGCAAGGTCATTGTCCGTGGCCACAAAACACCCCTCCGTGTCAAATTGGCCTGAGGATACCATAGCCAGGCCCCTACCTCCAGACAGCCCGCCCATGAGGAGCTGCCGCCCAAGCAGCGTCAGTCTGGGTAGACCCACACCTACTCGTACCCTAATGCCAACTCCTACCTCCCGACCGACGGTCCGGCCCACCGCCACACCTACATCTACGGTAGCACCCAGACCCACCCCTACCACCACGCCGACTTTGACGCCTACCACTACACCAACGGCGACGCCGCGGCCACTATTGCGACCGACGGTGACGCGACCGACAGTGGCCTTCGGTTCAGACACGCTGACGGCTAGCCCCGGGGAGGAGATCAGGACCGCGCTGATAGTTCACCCGCTAGGGAACGGGATAAGCGCCGCAGAGATACGGCTGAGGTTCGACACGGCAACCGTTGAGCTGGTCTCCATGACCCCTGGGGACCTTGCTGGGAGACAACCCCGTGGTAATGATAAACAGCGTGGAAGAAGATACCGGAGAAGCACAGTTTGTGATGGCGCGAAAGGGGACCACTACTGCCCCTACGGAGACGGGAGAGCTACTGACGCTGCGGTGGAGAGTCCTCCAGGGGGCGGCGGTAGGGTTCCATAGTGTTCAGTTGGCTCTAGCTGAACTGGTGGATGAGTCTTCCGAACTCATCCCCAACGTAGATGTCAAACCTCTAATAGTGAATGTTCGTTAGTTCGACACTTGCAAGACTTGGGCTATCAGGTCACGCTGGACCCATGGCAAGTACAGCGTGGTGTGGCCTGTTTTTGGGAGCTAATCGAACCAGGGAGACCTGTGCTTCTAAAAGCGAACCCGTAGCCGAAGTTGACCGCCCAATCGACCTCGCCTTCAATTGAGCTTGTGATATTCAAGATGGTCAGCTTCGGTAGCATCGTACAGGTCCTCTTGTTTCGGCGATGATCCTCCCCCCCTCCGTTTCGTGAGGCGGTGAAGCCTGGTAAGTAGGCGACGCCCCTCTTCTACGCTTCGAAGCAGGCCAAAGGCTTCAAGTCCAACCCTTACATCACCTGTACACTAAGATAGATAATGGAACTTCCCAAAATTCTTACCCTTGGACGGTTTAGCGATAGTGCAGAAGGTAACCCTCATACCCATCGCAGGGTTGACGCTCCTCTTACTGGCTACGACTGGTCTAGCTTGTAGCAGCGATAAAGCTCTCAAAGAATCCGGGCAACTGGTCGTATATGCCGCCCGGGAGGAAGCATTGGTTGGCCCTATTGTGGACCAATTCAGCGAAGCCACCGGAATAAAGGTCCAGGTTAAATATGGGGGAACAGCACAGATTGTGGCTACCCTCCTCGAAGAGGGGAAGAACAGCCCCGCCGACATATTCTGGACCCGCGATCCGGGGGGTCTGGGTGCGCTGTCTTCCATGCTGGACCCCCTGCCCCAGGACATCCTGACCCTTGTTCCTACATGGGCACGAGCAAACAATGAGAATTGGGTAGGTATCTCAGCCCGGATTAGGGCAGTTGCCTACAATACTGAAAGGGTCTCGCCGGAAGACTTACCAGATTCAATCTGGGGCTTCACCGATCCTCTATGGGAAGGTCGCATCGGATGGTCACCTACCAGCGGACCAACCCAGACCATGATCACCGCCATGCGCATCATGTGGGGGGACGAAAAAACCAGGCAGTGGCTTAGAGCGGTCCAAACAAACAAACTTGCTATCTATGGCAACCATACCGCCGTTGTAGCTGCGGTGGGTACGGGCGAAGTAGACATCGGCCTTGTCAATCACTACTATGCCCATAGATTTCGCCAGGAACATGGGGAAGATTTCCCCGTGCGCAACTACTACTTCAAGGAAGGTGGACCGGGCAATTTAGCGATGATCTCGGGTGCTAGTGTACTGAGCACAGCCAAGAATCGCGAGAACGCAGAGGCCTTTCTCCGCTTCATGCTTTCAGAGGCCGCGCAGCGGTACTTCACCTTCCAAACCTTTGAATACCCCGTGGTTGAGGGCATAGCTACAAACCAAGTGCTGACTCCCTTGTCTGAGATCAATCGGCCCGAAACGAGCATGGATGACCTTGGAGACCTGAGAGGAACCCTGGCCATGTTAAGGGATCTGGGCATCCTCCCTTAAGGTTTCAATTTAGAGAACATGAGCGAGAAGAAGCCTGACTTGCACATTCTCATGTTTACCGAAATTCACGTTAATTAGCCAGGCTCACGTTAATAAAATGACGATATTACGATATAATTTAATCTTTGGTGGAGCAACCTTACTGAGAGGTGGCTGAAATGATGAACGAGCCCAACAAGATAAGAGTGATAGCCGCTGATGATTCCGAATTCATGCGAGAGGCTTACAAGAGTCTGTTTCAAGACCAAGAGGAGATCGAAATCGTGGGGACTGCCTCCGATGGTGAGGAGGCGGTGATCTTGGCAGAGGTACTGCAACCCCAGGTCGCGATTCTGGATATACAGATGCCCAAAATGAACGGTCTTGAAGCTGCAAAACAAATGGCAAGCATCAGCCCGGGCATAGGCCTTGTGGTTATCTCTAGCTTTGACAACACCCAGTATATCTTAGAATTTTTGCGAGACCGGCCTGTAGGAAAGGGCTACTTGCTTAAAGCCTCCCTAGGAAAGGTTAACGACTTTGTCCGAACCATTAAGGCTGTGGCGAAGGGTTGGACCGTCCTAGATCCACAGATAGCACAGAAGCTCTTGGAGTACCATGCGGCCAGAGCTTCATCATTCCTAGCGCCGCTAAACGACCTTCAGAGGGAGGTGTTTCTAAGGATTGTAGAGGGATACGAGGATGAGGATATCTTGGAATCTGGCTCTCTGGCTCCTGAAGGAGTAGATGCGCAGGTCAACGAGATCTATGAAAGGATCGGCCTTTCTCGTGATGGCCAACACCAGAGGCGCGTTGAAGCTGTACTAGCCTTTCTTTCTCAAACTACGCAGGGTCGCTAGACCCCCAAACGCCATGGGCCATCTGGTCCATGGCGGGACTGGCTTAGATTATGGGTCCACTACGAGCATGCCTGTAAAAAATGGCCAAAGTCGGGGCCTATGCCTAGCACGACAAAGAGGATCCTGTTTAATCCCGGAAAAGTCCGGCGTCAGTCAGGTCCGGACTCCTACCTCCCGGTTGCGCCTACTTGGTCCTGTGCTCCACGGGCCAGCGCGTCAAGCACCATGGCCCTTCTCGACCTGTAGGGACGGACCCGGTTCTTTGGGTGTTGGAGGCCCAGTGTAACCACAAACATGGCGCTTTTTCCACTCGCGTGGGGTGAGAAGAAATCTGTAACATCGTCGTCATAAAAGGTAATGCCCGAGGCCCCCAAGTTCAAGGCCTCAGCACAGAGGTACAGCTTGCCCCCCAAGATACCTGCCTCAAGCTGGGCCACTCGATAGCCCCGGCTGCCGTATCGGTCAAGAACTCCTCCTAAGTTCGTCATGAAGAAGACAACTTCGCTGGCATCGGCTCCCAGAGCCTGTTCAAAGCACAGATACCCCGCGTCATCTCGGAAGTCACCCTCTTTTAGCAGCTCCAATGCCCTTCTCTCCGGAGAGTAATAGTATTTGCCGGGCGGAAGGCCGTCCACAGCATTTACTACGACGTATATATCTAAAAGGCTGGACCGGTCTGGACCTAAGAAGTCAGCGTTGACTCCCCTGGTGGAGTAATCAAGCAAGCTGCTCAATTGAGGGAGGGACATGGGTTCTCTAATGAACCGCCGAACCGAAGTTCTTCCCGAGATGACATCTCCCAGAGGTTTACTCGTCCGGACTCCGGATCCTAAAGGCTCGATGGGGTAGAGACGCCCCTGTACTGTTGATTTCTCTGGCGATAGAGCCCCTCTCCACGCTGTAACCTCATCGTCTGTCGCCAGTGAGGAGGCATCGTGGAGACGTGATACCTCAGGGTAGACAGCCTCGCCGTCGGGGAGTTCCCTCGCCCGAGGTTTCACAGGGCCCGGGTCATTACGTTTCATGACAGGCTTGGTAGTGGATCTCCCCAGGCCGACAAGGCAGAAGGTAGCCTCCTTATCCCTTTCGAGGCCCAACAGGTCATTTACCCAGTCGTCGACAAACCCGGTTACCAGTTTAGCCTGGACCGAGATGGCGGCGGCGGTAGCTAGGAGGTTGGCCACCATTGTTCCGTTGTCCCACAAGCAGTATCGATAGCCCCGGGCTCTGTATTTCCATGTACTCCGAGCAAAGATTGACGTGAAAATCACGATCGCTGAAGAAGCGCTAAGAGCTTCATCGGAACCAGCCGCCTTCGACACCACACCGCGATAGTCACCTTGGCGTAACCGATGAAGGGCGAAGTTGGACGGAGAAAAATGATATAGTCCAGCCTCCAAACCTGGAACGTCCTGACATACCAAGTAGGCCTCTATAGGATAGAGGCCACCGGCAGATGAGGCGGCACGATAATGGACTTCTCCCAACCCTGGTATGGCCCTCTTCTTTATTAAGCCTGAAGAAAGGAACAGCAACTGGGCGATGGCAGTAAGGTCAATGTTCGCTGGTCTCTCTATTTTAACGCTAGCAACTGCTTCGAGTGTTGGAGCTTCCGGCCCGGGGAAATCGGCGGGAAGGGGAATCATCGGGGAATCCATATACAGCTTGTACAGAGGCGGCTTGGTGCGGAGATTTATATAGGATAGCTTGGTCGACTCGTGAAATGTTTGCGCTGGTGTAACGTCGGAATCTACCATCCGCTCCTCCTTCAGACCCTTAGCCAAGGTCCGACCTTGAAGACTTCCATGCTTGGCTAAGAGGGCTTGGGCTAAGAGGACTTGCCCTCCCATGTTGATAGTGTTAACGGAGATGCTGCTGTAGAAGCTGCGCTGGTCCTGAACAGGCGTTACGGAAGGTCCCAGTGTTTTGACACCAGCCTAATGTAAACTCAGCGAGCCTTTGGGAAGACCCAACCTACAAGTTCATAGCTTTAAGCCCAGCTTCGGCAACGTTGTCATCGCCGGGACCGGGTGGGAGCCCAGCTACGCCGATTCCTCCTAGAACAGCCCCATCGCCAGGGTTGATGACAGGGACGCCTCCGGGAACCGCGATCAGCATCGGGTCACCCATATCTGCCACACTCCATCCTCTGCCCTTAAGCTCCTCAAAGAAATTCTCGGAACTCATACCACGCAGGGCCGCGGTATAGGCTTTCTTGATGGCGTTCCGTGAGATTATGGGACGAGAACCATCTGTTCGAGCGTAAGCCAGTAAGTTACCTACGTCATCTACGACGGCCATAGCGATGGGAGGATTACTGGGATTCTTTTTGAACTCGTCAATCATGGCGGCTATGGCGGCCTGACTTTGCTCCATGCCCAGCATACTCTTGCTGTACATTTTCCTTACCTCCGCTAGAGAATATGAGAACAGTTTTAGGCAATGGCTGAAACTTATCACCGCCCTATCTCGAAGTCAAATTCAGCGAATTATTATCATTAAAGATTCCAAACTTAGTTTCGATATTGCTAGTTCTATTTCCTGTCCCAATGTTAGTCTAAGCGGGTCTTGTCGACCCGTCGGATGAAAGAGCATCTAAGAATCCCTCAAGACCCTCTGTAAAGGTTTTTGGCTTAGTCTCCGAGTTGGTCACTACTATCCCCGACGTAAAGGCTGGTTCGCCTATTTGGTGCCCGAATCCCGATATGGCATATATTGTTTATGAATGAATTGCAGGCCCCTGTCCATTGAGATCAACGAGTGAAACAAAGCCACGAACACCTATTAACATTAGCGTAGGATTATTTAAACCTATCACACCTTGGTCACACGCACCTGGCAAAACGGCAGGCGATGTAACCGTCACGTGCGAGGCCAGCGAGCCTGCACCAGGCATCACGGTGACGGGGCCAACTGGCTCCATTTTCCACCCGACGGTGTCTAGCTTCGTCTCTAAATACTTGCTGTTTGGCGACGATCACAACGTTCTGATCTTGAGTTCAGGGACCGGGCCGGGCCCCGTCGGTCGCGCCGTCTCGATTATAGATTTTACAGGTCCATCACCAGTGGAAAGGCTGGTTTTTCTTAGTATGTCAAACAGCGCCGCTGTAAATGAGCCAATCGTCCATGGTAGTCCAGGCAACGGCAAAGCATTTCTCATTTGGAGTTCGTCTGGGAACAAAATTCAGAACGTTGCCATCCATCGGAGCGACAACGGCCAGGTAATATGCGAGGGACCGCATCCGTTTGCCCCAACTGGCACCATAAGTGCCGACGCAACACCCCAAAGCCTCATCATTCGTTACTCCATTCTCATGCAGCAATTTGAGAAACGGGCTGCAAACGGCCATCCATCTGAGACCAAGCATGCAAACCATGACCCAGGTATCGGCTATCGAAGAAGTCTCAAGATCTATTCAAAGCTATAGAATCTCCTATTCGACTTCAGGAGGCTCCGTCTCCACCGTACCAGCGGGCTTGGGGTACTCGTTATGACAGCCGAGAGTGCTAGGAGAAACCCAAGTGATCGTCAATGACTGGAATCAACCCCAAAGCTTGGAAGCACCTTCGACCCAAACATTTCTATTGATTTCATAACTGTTTCGTGTGAAACTGATTCCGTCTGCATCATTAAAATCAACAGGTCAACTCCAATCTCCTCATATTTTTTGGCGCTCTTGATGCAGCTTTCTGGATCACCTGCAATAATCACACCACGTTCGCACAAGGTTTCGGCATCCATCTTGGAAAAAATCATTTGGGCAGACCCCGGGGCTGAATCTATGTCTATGCCAACCTCCACCGCTGCTTTCTGGTGTTCTTCGTTGGACCTGGACAGCCACCTGCCAAATTCCCTTTTTAAGTCGTCCGGAACTCCGCCCCAAGCTTCGATAAGCCGTTCATAAATTTCTATGCGGCCACGAACGTAGGGCTTATCCGGACCGAAAAAGGCTTTAAGGGACTCCACACACAACCTCTTAACAGCGCCGTCGTCGTCCCCGCACAGTGCCACCACGTGGTTAGCCCAATCGTTATTGATTGAGCTCCCAATGGGCTCGGCATACTGGATGTGTTTACGATAGTCTTGGATATGACCCTCCAATATGTGGGGTGTAAAAGATGTGGAGGACAAAACCCCAAGCCCATTGGCCGCAGTCAACCGATAACTTTCCGGACTCAGACAAGCCATCCAGAGAGGTGGGTGGGGCTTCTGGTAAGGCTTGGGAACCACGTGTCGGGGCAGCTGACTCCAAAATTTGCCCTCCCAAGAAAACTCCTCCTCTGATTGCCACGCCGAAGTTATCATATTCAGCGACTCTTCCCACATGTCTTTCGCCTTCCGTGGGTCAACCCCCGTTCCAGTCTGTTCGTATGCACTCCCGCGTCCTGAACCGAACTCCACTCGCCCATCGCTTAGCTGGTCTAGCATTGCCACGCGCTCAGCGATTCGTATCGGGTGGTGGTGAGGTAAGATGCTCACACCAAATCCAAGCCTAATCTTCTTCGTTTTCTGGCTTAGGGCTGACATCAAGAGGTCAGGACTAGGCGAAGAGGAAAACCCTTTCAAGAAGTTGTGTTCAACAAACCACACGCTGTGAAACCCCAGCTTGTCTGCCAATACGCATTGCTCGATAGTTTCTTTGTACAGCCGATTATCGTCTCCTCTTACAGGACAGCTTGGTACACTTTTAAGCTGAAGATATAGGGCATTGTGCGCGAGA
>JAPULR010000021.1 GCA_027294635.1 Chloroflexota bacterium
CTGGGAGCAGGCTACGCTAGCAGAACGGAGAAGCCTTCTTACGGCCATGCTGGAGGCTGTCTACGTTGACCACAAGGAGGCCAAGGCCGTGGTAGCTCTCCAGCCCAAGCCTGCCTTCCGAGCTGTCTTCCAGGTGGCCACAACAAGGGAGGGCTCAGGCGTGATTCTAATAAAGGAGCCTCCTGATCAGGCCCAGAAGGCTCCTTCTCCGTGTTTATGGTGGAGACGGGGGAGAGTTGAACTCCCCGTCCAAGGGAAGTCGAGCAAGAATGTGCTACAGGCTTAGCCGGTAATTCTTTTTCGCCTCTCTGATCCTTTACCGGCGGAGTTTCAAAGGGCTATCCGATTGTTCTTAGGCCATCCTTAATCGGCATAGGGGTGGCAGCGCCCCGGTGCTATTGCGCCCGGCTCCCCGCACCCGGGGTTAGCGGAGGCGGACGAGCCGTCTAAGCTAGACGGCTAGAGCGAATTCTCTTTCGCCGGTTACTTTTTTTGCCACCTTTTTAACGGGGTTGATGGCTCCCCGGCCTGCAATCCTTCAGGACCTTCCCCTGTCGAAACCACGCGTCCCCATGTCCTACGCTTATATTATCTCTCAGCCAGCGTACTAAGTCTAGGGCATCACAGGTCAAACAGCTTGACGAATAGCCCGCCGTGCCTCACGGTCCCTATCCCGCTCTATGATGGCCCTGCGTTTGTCGTATTTGCGCTTGCCTCTAGCCAGTCCAAGCTCCACCTTGGCCCAGTGCTTCTTGACATAAAGACGAAGGGGCACCAATGTCAAGCCTCTCTGTGAAATCTTGCCAGCAACCTCGATTATCTCGTTCCTATGAAGCAGGAGCTTTCGAGGGCGCTTAGGATCGTGGTTGTGTACACCGCCCGGGTCGTAGAGAGATATATGCATACCATAAAGCCACAGCTCATTGTTATGGACTCGCGCGTAGCTCCCCCGAAGGTCAACCCTACTAGCTCGAATGGACTTTATCTCGGTGCCGGTGAGCTCTAGTCCCGCTTCATATCGTTCCAGAACCTCATAGTTGAAGAAGGCCTGACGATTAACCGAGATATACTTGGCGGGGGACATCTCTTAGCTGTGCTGGGCCACAAGACCCTGCAACACCTCAATGGCTTTGTCCAGCTGAAAGTCCTCTACACCTTCGGGGTCGGAAGGAACCACAATGTCCGGCTCAATGCCTCCGCCCTCAATCAAAGTGCCGTTAGGGGTGTACCACCGAGCGATGGTGAAGTAGATGCCAGACCCGTCGCTGAGGGCACGCTGAATATTTACGCTGCCTTTGCCAAAGGTTGTGGTTCCTATGAGTTGAGCCCTACCGTGGTCCCTAAGTGCGCCGGCCATGATTTCGCTGCTGCTGGCGCTGAAGTCATTGACCAGTACCACCATAGAGATGTCCTGAGCCTTGCCGCCGGACTTCACCTCGTAGTCGATCCGCTTATCCTGCCCGTCAATCTGGTAGAGAACCAGGCCCGAATCCAGGAACTGGCTGGTCATTTCCACTACCGTATCGACCCTACCCCCTGGATTATTCCTAAGGTCCAATATGAGACCTTTACTGTTAAACTGCTCCACTCGCTCCAGAGCATCCTCAAGCTCCTTACTGGTGTTCTCTCCGAAGAACTGGACCTTAAGGTGGGCCAAACCTCCAGTGAGTATCCTGAGATCCACGGTCGGCACCTTTACAACACCGCGTGTGATGGTGATGGGTGTGGGCGATGAATCATTGCGATGGAGTATCAGCAGGTCCACGGACGTTCCCTCGGGGCCCCGTATCCTGGCCACCACCTCAAACACACCCAACCCCTGGGTGCTCTCGCCGTTTACCTCCAGTATGGTGTCCCCAGGACGGATGCCGGCCCTTTCCGCAGGGGTGTCTGGGATGGGAGCCACGACGACAACCTGGCCGTCCTTCATGCTCACCTCGGCTCCAATGCCCTCGAAGCTGCCCCTGAAACGCTCCAATTCTGCGCTGAAAAAGTCAGGATCCAGATAGGAGGCGTGAACATCGCCCAGGGCATCAAGCATGCCCCGTATAGCCCCTTGGCTCAGAGCTGTGGCGTCAAGCTCGTCTCGATTAAGGTGGTCCTCCTCAAGGGCAAAGTAGACCTCAAATAGGGTCTTGAACTCGGGAGGGATTCCCTCTGGAAGCTCGATGGATGAGGAGCTTGAGCCCCCAGTGTTGAGATTGCAGCTGGCCACTACCGCAGCCATGACCAGCACACCGACTACTATGGCAAACCAGAGAGATGCTTTTGGCGAGCGCACTATTGGACCTCAATTCACCTTGGAAACTGCTTCATATTGTATCATACGCTTCCGAATTATTTGAGATTTCTTAACGTATTCCTTTGACCATTATTCTTTTGTGACTATATTTCGTAAATACATAGTATCTAAACGAATTGATATCATATATTGTTTATGATATAACCGGAACATTACACTTAAAGATTCAAGAGGGACCTGATATGGCAATTTAAGTTGACATAAACTTCATAGTAGTTGACATAAAACCACCTGGCTGAGCGTGGAGCCTCGGATTTCTTAAAAATGTCCGGATCCCGGAACAAGGCTCCTAAATAATCCCCTTCTCTTCACTTGTTCCAGTGGTTTGGGGCCGCCGCGTAGGTAGTAACCGTTGACAGCACCTCGGGCCCCAACTAGATTTGCAGTTGTCATGGCTATACAATTTTCAGGAGGTCCTAAGTTGAAAGATCAGGAAAAAACGCGCTGCTTTGGAGGGCCAGAAGACCCTTTGATGATGCGCTACCATGACGAGGAGTGGGGCGTCCCGGTCCACGATGACCGCCTGCTCTTTGAGTTTCTAACGCTGGAAGGGGCTCAGGCGGGCCTTTCCTGGCAGACCATACTGCGGAAGCGAGAAAACTACCGAGAGGCTTTCGATGGCTTTGACCCAGCAAAGATCGCGGCCTACGGGGAGACCGACAGGCGGAGGCTCCTGGCCAACGCCGGTATTGTGCGCAACCGACTGAAGATTGACGCCACTATCAACAACGCCCAGCGGCTCTTAGAGGTCCAAAAGGAGTACGGCAGCTTTGACCGGTATATCTGGCAGTTCACCGGCAACCAGACGATCAGGAGGCCTGGAGTGCTTACCATGGATAACCTACCCGCCAAAACAGCAGAATCAGAAGCCATGTCCAAAGACCTAAAGAGGCGCGGGTTTCGGTTCGTGGGGCCGACGATTTGCTACGCCTTCATGCAGGCCGTTGGGATGGTCAACGACCACATCACGGACTGCTTCCGGGCTCCCAAGGAGTAGAGTATTCGTTTACTGCTCCGTTGAAATGTAGGCTAATTTCGAGAGTTACATTATTATGTCAACTATACCGCAAGCCCCGAACAACAGTTAACATAAGAAATATTGTGCGAACCAGAACGTGTTTCGAGTAAACTGCCTAGATGCCCTCACGCCACCTTCCCGGCCCACTCCCTGACCAGGATACTCTGGATCTCCTCCAGCAGCCCCTCTATGTTCCAGCCGGTGGCCGCCGAGACCAGGACCGTTGGATAGGCGGAAGTGAGCGTTAGCGTACGGGCCCCGTTGCCGCCGTTGGGCCCTACCACTCCCTGCCACAGGCGCTCGCTTCCCGGAGGACTTCCTACCGCTCCCGTCTCCAGGCCTGCCTCTTCGCTCGCCACCAGGTCCATCTTGTTTAGCACCAGCAGTTTAGTGCTGTCCTTCATCCCTAACTGATTAAGGGTATCCTCCACCACCTGGGCCTGCTCCGGGGCCTTAGGGTTGGATATATCGATGACATGAAGCAGAAGGTCTGCGTCCTGCAGGTCCTCCAGGGTGGCGTGGAAGGCAGACACCACCGTGGGGGGAAGCTTGTTGATGAACCCCACGGTGTCGGTGATCAGGACCTCGTCGCCGGAAGGGAGCCGTATCCTGCGGGTCACCGGGTCCAGGGTAGAGAATAGCTGGTCCTCAGAGGTGACACCGGCATTGGAAAGGGTGTTAAAGAGGGTGCTTTTGCCCGCGTTGGTGTAGCCCACCAGGGAGGCCACCGGCAGCCCCGACTTCTTGCGTCTGCTGCGGTGGAGGACACGACTTCGCTTTACCCCCTCAAGCTCGTTCTTGAGCCGCTTTATTCTCCCTCTGATAAGGCGTCGGTCGGTCTCAATCTGGGTCTCGCCGGGGCCGCGGGTACCGATGCCGCCGCCCAGGCGCTCCAGATGGGACCACTGACCCGCCAGCCGGGGCAGCAGGTACTGGTGCTGGGCCAGGTCTACCTGAAGCTGACCCTCTCGGGTGCGAGCATGGCGGGCGAATATATCGAGTATCAGGGCCGTACGGTCGATGACCTTCTCGCCCAGGGCCCGCTCCAGATTCCGCTGCTGAGTGGGGGTGAGCTCGTCGTCAAAGATGACCAGGTCGCAGTGACGCTCTGCCTTAAGGTCCTTGATCTCCTCCAGCTTACCCTTACCCAGGTAGTAGGGGGTTGACTTCTCCAGGCGCTGGGCTACGGTGGTCACAACCTCGGCGCCGGCGGTCCTCGCGAGCTGGGCCAACTCCTCCAGGGAGCTTTCCAGGCTCCACAGACTGCTGGAGCCCTTTAGCTGGGCGCCTACCAGCAGGGCTCTTTCGGTCTCCGGGATTGTAGACAGCGTTCTTTTTGGTATGGTCATTACCCCCTGGCCGGCGCAGGTATGCGCCAGGATGCGAGCCGCTCCACTCCCTTGTCTATCATCTCGTCGGGGGTGGTGAGGGAGAGACGTATATACCCTTCACCATGGTCGCCGTAGCTGGAGCCCGGCGTCACCACGATGGCGGTGTCGTCCAGGAGCTGGGCGGCAAAGGAAGCCGAGGTATACCCCTCGGGCACACGGGCCCAGAGGTAGAGGGAGGCCTTTGGAGGTACCACCCGCAGGCCCAGGCGATTCAACGCGCCAATTACCTTGTCCCGCCGCACCTGGTAGATGGCGTTGTTCTCGTCAATATACTTCTGTGGACCCGTCAGGGCCTCGATGGCCATCTCCTGGATGGCCTGGGGGATGCCCGAGTCCAGATTGGACTTGATCTTGAAGAGGGCCTGAATCATGTCGGCGTTGCCCACGGCGGAGCCGAAGCGCCACCCCGTCATGTTGAAGCACTTGGACAGGGAGTGGAACTCGATACCCACCTCCTTGGCGCCCTCCATCTCCATGAAGCTCAGGGCCTTGTAGCCGTCGTAGACCACCTCGCTGTAGGCAGCGTCGTGGAGCAGGGCGATGTCGTACTCACGGGCGAAGGCGATGGCCTTGCGATAGTAGTCACCGTCGGCGACGGCGCCGGTGGGGTTGTTGGGGTAGTTGAGCCACATAACCTTGGCATCCCTGGCAACCTCATGGGGGATGGCGTCCAGGTCGGGGAGCCAGCCATTCTTCTCCACCAGAGGCATGGTATAGGACTCCGCGCCTGCGAACATGGTGCCCACGGAGTAGACGGGGTAGGCCGGGTCGGGCACCAGGGCGATGTCGCCTGGGTCCAGGAAGCAGAAAGCGACGTGGCCGATGCCCTCCTTGGCGCCGATGAGGGGCAGCACCTCCGTGTCGGGGTTAAGGTGGCTCACGCCGAAGCGGTCCTTGTACCAGGCGGCGATGGCCCGCCGCACCTCGGGGAGGCCGTCGGTCTCGGGGTAGCGGTGGTTGGCGGGCGTGCGGGAAGCCTGTACCAGCCGGTCTACGATGGGGGCCGGGGTGGGGATATCGGGGTCTCCGATGCCGAAGGTGACCACCTCAACGCCCTCGGCCCGCTTCTTGGCGATGATGCGGGAGATCTCCACGAAGACGTAGGGTTTAAGCTGGTCCAGGCGGCGGGAGAGCTTCATTTATGGAGTCGGTCTCCTTCTCCTAAATAATGGGGGCACACCGTAGGTCACCCTGAGAGAAGCGAAGGGTCTCTAAAGAGAGAGATTCCTCGCCCCGACACATCGTGGCTCGGAATGACATTATTAAGCTGACACTTCTTCCTATATTTCACTGCGATGCCTATCCCCCCCACTCGCCGCTGAACACCTCCACGGCGGGACCCTCCAGGTAGACCTCCCCCTCGCCATCCCAGGTGACGGTCAAAGTGCCTCCGGGAAGGGTTATGTCAACCGTATCGGCGTTTATGTCAACCGATTTGCCCGTTATGTTAAGAAGCCGGGCCGCCACGGCCATGGCGCTGGCCCCTGAGCCGCAGGCCATGGTCTCACCGCTGCCCCGCTCCCAAACCCGGGCGTTGAACTTGTTATTCCCCACTACGTTGACTATCTCGAAGTTGACCCGATTGGGGAACATGGGATGGTGCTCCACCCTGGGGCCGATGTCGTGCAGCGGAAACTGGTCCACGGGCTGCTGGATGAAGGCCACGGCGTGGGGGTTGCCCATGGAGACGAAGGTCAGCCTGAGGTCGGTACCGTCGATGCTCAGGGGGTAGTTGACCACGGCCTCACCGACCCGCTGCGCCTGAGCCAGGTCCACATCTACCGGCACCTCCTGGGGGCGGAGACGGGGCGCGCCCATAGCCACCCTTGCTCTGGTCACCAACCCGTTTTGGCTGATGGGAACGACGGTGCGAATTCCCGCCAAAGTCTCGACTTTCAGGCCATCC
>JAPULR010000210.1 GCA_027294635.1 Chloroflexota bacterium
GTATCAGGCCCCTTGACCGCCGTTCCATGGCCCAAGCCAGGCGACGCCAGGCGGTTCTTACCAAACCCGCGGGAAGCCTGGGCCGGTTGGAGGACCTCTCCATTAAGCTGGCGGGTATCCTTCGCCATCCCACGCCTCAGATAAAGCGCAAGGTTATTATCGTAGTCGCGGCAGACCACGGTGTGGTGAGTGAGGGCGTCAGCGCCTATCCTCAGGAGGTGACGGCCCAGATGGTCTTCAATTTCCTCAGTGGAGGAGCCGCCATCAACGTACTGGCCAAGCACGTTGGCGCCGAGGTTGTGGTGGTGGATGCCGGTGTGGCCGCAGATCTTCCCTCTCGAAGCGCCTTGCATTCGGCACGCGTTGGGCCGGGCACCAGAAACATGGCCCACGGTCCCGCCATGACCCCAGCCGAGGCTTTGAAGTGCATTGAGGCGGGCATGAGCTTGGCGAAGGAGCATGTGGCCGGAGGCGCCGATCTGCTGGCTATCGGAGACATGGGCATTGGCAACACCACCGCCGCCAGCGCCATCACCGCCGCCATGACAGGTGCATCCCCCGAGCAGGTCACAGGCCGCGGCACAGGCGTCACCAACCAGGTCCTGGAACTAAAAACCACGGTGGTACGCCGAGCCTTGGAGGTAAATCGGCCCAACCCCAAAGACCCCACAGACGTTCTTTCGAAGGTGGGTGGTTTTGAGATCGGCTTCCTTGCCGGAGTTATTCTGGGTGGGGCGGAGGCGGGCCGTCCCGTGGTCCTGGACGGCTTTATCAGCGGCGCCGCGGCCCTTATAGCTTGCGGATCCAGCGCCAGGGTTAGAGACTATTTGATAGCATCCCACCGCTCGGTGGAGCCGGGACACGGCAGACAGCTAGCCCACTTGAGACTTAGGCCCCTCCTGAATCTGAGGATGCGCTTAGGTGAGGGTACCGGCGCTGCCCTAGCCATGCCCATTATCGAGGGGGCGGCCAAATGCCTGCGAGACATGGCTACCTTTAGCGGCGCCGATGTTTCCAGGTCATTAACGGATGCCCCGGAGGCTAGAGGATGAGGAGCCTTTTCGCCGCCCTCGGATTCCTCACTATATTGCCTGTGCCAGCATCTTCTAGGGAAGATTTGAGAGCCTCCCTGGCCTTCTTTCCAGTCGTCGGTCTCCTTCTGGGGCTGGTGCTGTGGGGACTGGACATTGCCTTCGATAACGTGCTGACTCCGCCCCTTACCAGTGCCTTACTGCTGGTATCCCTGTTGGTAATGACCAGAGGGCTACACCTGGAAGGGTTCATGGATACCTGCGACGGCGTTCTAGGTGGCGGCACTAGGCAGAGACGTCTGGAGATCATGAAAGACTCCCACGTTGGCGTCTTTGCCCTGATGGGAGGCATTTCCCTAGTCCTGCTCAAGTGGACCGCCCTACTCTCCCTGCCGTCTTCGGGTAGGAGCTGGAGCCTGATACTGTTCCCCGCTCTGTCGCGATGGTCCATGATGCTGGCGCTGGTTGCTTTCCCCTACGCCCGGTCCCAGGGCCTGGGCAGTGCCTTTCAGGGTGACCAACGCACTCTTTCCGCCTTTGCCAGTGGCCTTATCGCCATAGTGGCGGCCCTCCTCCTGGCAGGGTTTGGCGGCCTTGTCCTCTTTGGACTGGCGACGCTATTGGCATGGCTCCTGGGTAAGGGGTTGGCACTGCTGCTGGGAGGCTTGACGGGAGACACCTATGGTGCCATTAACGAGGTCACGGAGACGGCAATACTGATCACCGCCGTTGGCCTCTCACCCCTGGGCCTCATTGAGCCGTTGCCGCAGCTGGTATGACGTAAGAATGTTAATACGAGAGAGCACATGTCAGTTGACATAACTGCGTTGGCGCTGGAGGTGCCAGGCCGTGAGTAGGTGGCTTCTGGTGCGTCACGGGGAGACATGCTGGAACGCCGAGGGAAGGCTCCAGGGCCACACCGACGTATCCTTGAGTCAGAAGGGCCGGGACCAGGCGGAGAGGCTAAGGGAGCGATTGGCGTCAGTGACGATAGACGCCGCTTACTCCAGCGACCTCGCCCGCAGCAGGGAGACCGCCACAGCATTGGCGGAAGGCAGGAACGTGCCCCTTGTGCTTTCGGCTCACCTCAGAGAGCAGTGCTATGGAAGGTGGGAAGGGTCCACCGATTCAGAAATAAGAGCACATGATCCCGAGGCCCACGCCGATATGATGAAGGCCGACGATGGCTTTACTCCGCCCCAGGGCGAAAGCTTTCGGCAGGTGAGAGAGCGAGTAGCGTCCTTTGCCAAGGAAATCAGGGCAGAAGGCCCCCAGGGCACCTTGCTTATAGTGGGCCACTCCGGCTCCCTTAAGGCCCTGCTGGTCTACCTTCTAGACCTGCCTCCATCGGCGAGCTGGTGCTTCAGGATAGATGCGTGCGGCCTCTCAATCCTGGACGTTCGCCCTGAAACGGCGGTGCTGGAGCTCTTTAATGACACCTCGCATCTGGGAGGCCAGCGGTGAAGGGAAGGGTCCTAATGGTCCAGGGTACAGCGTCCCACGTGGGCAAGAGCGTGCTGGTCACGGCCCTCTGTCGTATCTTCCGCCAGGACGGGTTCCGCGTTGCCCCCTTTAAGGCCCAGAATATGTCTCTCAACTCATACGTCACGCCCGATGGCGGCGAAATAGGTCGGGCCCAGGCGGTGCAGGCGGAAGCCGCCGGTATCGATCCAACGGTGGATATGAACCCCATCCTGCTAAAGCCGGAGGCTGAAAGCCGCTCCCAGGTTGTGCTATTGGGTAAGCCCCTCAGGAGCGCTGGAGCAAGGGACTACTTCGGAATGAGGTCTCAGCTGTGGGACGCGGTGGCGACCTCCTTGGACCGGCTGCGGCAGCAGTTCGAGGTGGTAGTCATTGAAGGCGCCGGCAGTCCCGCCGAGGTAAACCTCAAAGACGGTGAAATCGTCAACATGCGGGTTGCCCGCTACTCCAACGCTCCCGTGGTACTGGTGGCTGACATCGACCGGGGTGGCGTCTTCGCTTCCCTGGTGGGCACCCTAGACTTGCTAGAGCCTGCCGAGAGGGCCCTTGTTCGAGCTCTGGTGGTGAATAAGTTCAGGGGAGACGCCACCCTCTTCGACTCAGGAGTGACTTTTCTGGAAGAGCGGACTGGTATCCCCGTGGCCGGTGTCGTCCCCTATTTTCACGACATTCACATTCCCGAGGAAGACTCGGTGGTACTGGAGAAACCGAGACATCGGAACAAAGGGTCGGTGCTGGATGTGGCGGTGATACGGCTTCCCCGCATATCCAACTTTGACGACTTCGACCCCCTGGAGCGAGAGTCGGCAGTAGGATTGCGGTACGTGGATTCCGCCGCGGCCCTGGGTAGCCCCGACCTCATCATCCTCCCCGGAAGCAAGGCCACCATGACCGATCTCCTCTGGCTGCGGCATCGAGGCCTGGCTCAAGCCATCACTAGCCTGGTCAAAAAGGGCACCGCCATCATAGGCATCTGCGGCGGCTACCAGATGCTTGGAGAACGGCTGGAGGACCCCCATGGCATCGAGTCCTCGCAGCTCCAAGCCGACGGTCTAGGCCTGCTGCCGGTAACCACCCACTTTGCACCGACCAAGGAGACTCACCGCATTAGAGGCCGAGTCTCCTTCCCCAGAGGCCTCCTGAAAGATGCCGTTGACGCTTCGGTAGATGGTTACGAAATACACATGGGCCATACGTCTGGTGAGAGCATCGACGCCCCCTTCCGAATCGTAGAGAGGTCGGGAACCCCCTGGGACCGGCCCGATGGTGCGGTGGACCCTTCGGGGCGGGTCATGGGCACTTATATACACGGGCTGTTTCATAATGCCACCCTCCGCAGAAGTGTTCTCCAAAGCCTGGCGGTGTTGAAGGGTGTTTCCCTCCCGGCTTCAGGCGAGGAGCTGGACCGAGAGGTGGAGTACGACCGGCTGGCGGCTCTGGTGCGGAGCTCTCTGAATATGGACCTGGTCTATCAAATCACCGGACTAGAGGTGGCCGCCTCGTGAAGAAGGAGCTGGTGTTGGTGCTGGGAGGGGCACGGGCGGGGAAAAGCGCCTTCGCTCAGACCCTGGCCCAGAAGATGGGGTCCTCGGTGGTTTTTGTCGCCACCGCCCAGGCCCTGGACGACGAGATGAAGGAGCGGGTCCGCCTTCACAAAGTTTCCCGCCCTTCACAGTGGCACACCCTGGAAGAGCCCCTCGACCCGTCTCGCGCCCTAGGCAAGGCTCCCGAGGGCTATGACCTGGTGCTCTTGGACTGCCTTACCCTCTGGGTTAGCAACCTGCTACTGCGCAATTCCGCTGAGCATCCCAAGGCTGAAACCCAGGTGCTGGACTCCGTCGCCGCATTGCTTGACTGGTATAAAGGCCATCCTGTGACCCTGATAATCGTCAGCAACGAGGTAGGAATGGGCATCGTTCCCGACCATCCGCTGGGAAGGCAGTATCGGGACCTCTTGGGCGTGGCCAATCAGATGGTGGCTGCCAAAGCCAACCGGGTTTACCTGATGGTGGCCGGCCTGCCCCTTGAGTTAAAG
>JAPULR010000211.1 GCA_027294635.1 Chloroflexota bacterium
GTGAGCCCTTCCACGGCGTTACCGATAGACAGAAGGGGAAGGCGTACAGGAGGATGTTCCACAGCTTCAAGAGTTGCCACATCCGACCTCTATCCATCTCGGCTCCGCGCATAGAGGATGAGTTCGCCGAACGGGTGCTCCCGTACCTGACCCTTGATGATGGGTGGCGGACGGCGGTGTTGCAGGCAATATGCAAAGAAGGGCCGAAGCCCGATAGGAGCATCGAACTCGCTCGCGTGGATTCAGCCCTGGCCAATCTCAGAAAGCAGCACCTTTGGGGAGCGGTGACAGACGAGCAATTTAAGAGGGAGTACCAGGCGCTGGAAAGCCAGAGAAAGACCCTGGGTTCTAACCCTGTCCGTGACGTGACGCCCAATCTGGAGAGGGCAGCAGAGCTACTTTCAGACCTCCCTAAGCTCTGGGATCATCCTGGTGTGGCTTTGGAACAGCGACGGGACCTAGCAAGAGAGGTTTTTGCGGAGTTGCGGTTGAGGGAAGGAGAGTTGGTAGCTGTAAGACCCAGGCCAACCTACGCTCCTCTTTTCGCCTACAGCATCTGGAGAAACAATGTTGTAGGTGGTGATTGCTCATCCTGAGCCTGTCGAAGGATGAGATAAACCAAGTGCAGGTTGCTAATGCTTAAAGGCGCGCTGATAGGCTTCGGGATAAGCATCCTGCTGCTGATGATACCCATCGTCCACTTCGTAGCCGGGCCCATCGGCCCCTTCATCGGGGGATTTGTTGGCGGCGGGGTGGCCCGGGCCACCCCAGGCAGGGCGGTGGGGATCGGCCTTCTGATGGGGCTGTTCATGGCCGGGCCGGCCATCCTGCTGGCCCTTCTTGCCCAGACCCTCTCCCTCTCCGACAAGGCGCAGGACATCTTCACCTACGTGGCCATTGGCATCGTTTTCTGGGCGGGGCTCCTGGGCACACTGGGGGCGCTTGTTGGAGGCCGGTCCCATGGGCGCGTGGTGGTGGTGAGGCGGAGACGGTGGGGTTAGTTCCCCTTACGCTCCAGAGCTTTGAGATTCTTCACCCCGACTTGTCCCGAACTCGGGACTAGTCGGGATTCAGAATGACATCAAGTATTCAAATGTCACCCTGAGTCCAGCGAAGGGTCTCAGCATGGGTGGGAATAAAACCGCTCACCCTGAGCCTGTCGAAGGGTTTCAGCATGAGCGGAAACAAAACCGCTCACCCTGAGCTTGTCGAAGGGTGGGTTAATTCCTCCAAGGTTGTGACTTCACAGATCCCTGGAGACAGTGGGGTTAGCCCTGCCTACGGTCCAGGGCCTTAAGCAGACGGTTCAACTCTTTCTTGTAATCTGAACTCTCCTCAAAGTTGGCGTAGTTCCGCTCTAGGAGGAAGGGCTTTAGGTCCCTTGCGCCCCGCTTCACTGGAAATCCATCGGCTTTCCAGACCTTATCTAGGGAAATTGGAACGATTTTGTCTCGGTCCTCATCCATCTGATCCTCAATTTCCTTAAGGACGCCATCTTTTAGCAGGCCAGCCGCCGAGCAAAGCACCACAAACTTCCCTGCCCTTTGCCGTGTTTCTTTTATCTCCCTTTGGGTATGCTCACCTGGCGTGTAGTCCATTGAGTAGACCCAACAACTGAGTTTATTGCCGGTAAGGTCTTTGTGCAAACGTTCGGCAAATTCTCTGTCCGGCTCGCCGTAACCGATAAAGCACGAGTGATACTTAATTTCCCCTATAAGCATCGGCAAGCCTCTGATAATCTCCTCCGGCACTCCAGCGCCCCGCAGAAACTCCTCCGGGATGTTGCCGCCCGAGCGGAGAATGGTGTCTATCCCGATGGTGCTGGGAATACCATGCCTGACCCTATCCAGGTTCATAGCCCCAGTTAGGTCACAGTCGGCGAACACAGTTCCACCTAGATACACTGAGTCAAAGTTGGTTTCAGAATTGTCGATTTCCCTAACCATGGCGTAATTAAGGAAGGCACCAGAGAGCTTTGCGCCGCCCAGGTTGGCCCAACTGAGGTTAGCCCAACTAAGGTTGGCGCCACGGAGGTCGGCCAAATGGAGGTCAGCTCTACGAAGGTCAGCTCTACGAAGGTTGGCCCAATGGAGGTCGGCCCAGCGGAGGTCGGCCCAGCGGAGGTCGCCCCTACCGAGGTTGGCCTCGCTGAGGTTGGCTTTACGCAGGTTTGCCCCGCTAAAGTCAGCCGCAAATAGGTCGATCCCTCTGAGGTCAGCGCGACTTAGTTCAAGCCTGTCTTTAGGGTGTTCCCTCCGCCAAGCATCTATAGCCCCCTTCCCCGCCTTAGCAATCTCCACGTGCTCCGGGTTGGCCATCAGTCCTCCTCCAACCCACGCAGGAACTCCTCCTGCGGCACCGTCTTCTGGTCGCCGGTGGCCATGTCGCGGAGGGTCACCGTCCCGGCGGCCACCTCATCCTCGCCGATGATTATCACCTGGGGCACCCCCATCGAGTTGGCGTTGTGCATCTGGCCCCGCAGGCTGCGGCCCCGGGGCCCCTGGATGACTCCAACGCCCGTCCTCCGTATCCGGGCCGCCAGGTCCAGGGCAACCTCGGCGCCCTTATCCTCCATGGTGGCGATGAAGTAGCGGGGGCCTTCCTCCTCGGGCACGGGCACTTCCTGGCGCTGGACGTTTAGTATCAGCCGCTCCATCCCCGTGGCAAAGCCCACGCCGGGGGTGGGGCGGCCCCCCAGCTGCTCGATGAGGCCGTCGTAGCGGCCGCCCCCCAGAAGGGTGCTCTGGGCCCCCTCGTCCGGCGGCAGGATCTCGAAAACCGTCCGGGTGTAGTAGTCCAGGCCCCGCACCAGGCGGTGGTCCACGGTGTAGGGGATGTTCATGACCTTCATATAGTGCCGCAGCTGGTCCCAGTGCTCCTGGCACTCGTCGCAGAGGTGGTCCGCCGAAGCCGGGGCCTCATCCTGCAACGGCTGGCAGGACTCCTTTTTGCAGTCCAAAAGACGCAGAGGGTTGTGCTCCAGGCGCTGCTTACAGTCGGAGCAGAGACGATTGTTGTAACCGGAGTAGTAGGCCTTGAGCTCCTCGATATAGCCGGGGCGGCACTTGAGGTCGCCGATGGTGTTGAGCACCAGGGACAGGTCCTTCAGGCCCAGGTCGGACATAAGGGTCCACCCTATCTGAACGATCTCGGCGTCCACAATAGGGTCGCCGTCACCCAGGGCCTCCACGCCGAACTGGTGGTGCTGGCGGTAACGTCCCGCCTGGGGACGGTCGTAGCGGAAGACGGGGCAGAAGTAGTACAGGCGCACCGGCTGGGGCAGGCTGTGCATACCGTGCTCAAGGTAGGCGCGGCACACCGGGGCGGTGCCCTCGGGCCGCAGGGTCAGGGAGTCGCCTCCCCGGTCAAGGAAGGTGTAGGTCTCCTTGTCCATAATGTCGGTCCCCTCACCCACCGACCGGGTGAACAGGTCCGAGCTCTCGAAGGTAGGGGTATCAATCCGCTTGAATCCGTGCCTTCTACCCAGATCAGCGGCCTTCCCCTCAACGTACCGCCAGTACTTTTGCTCCTGGGGTTGAATATCCTTGGTGCCGCGGGCTGCCCTGAACACTGTGCCTAACACCTCCTTGGTTCCTGGTAGGATAACCGAGGCTTCTGGGGCTGTAAAGGAACCCCTTAGCGACCCAACCTGATCAGCAGAATCAAGGCATCCTGCCTCGATTAGATGGTGGCTAGGTACCCCACCGCTAGACTATTACAACCTATCCGACTTATCATAGAGTCTTATGGTACGTGAAGCGACAGAGCCCGGCGTCAAAGAGTTGGTAAGTCGGGTAAAAAAGTATCTGCCCAAGGAAAAGACCGCCCAGGTGGAGGAGGCTTACAGGTTTGCCGCCTCCTGCCATGACGGCCAAACTCGGGAGTCGGGGGGGCCGTACATCGAGCACCCCCTGAACACAGCCCTACTCCTGGCGGACCTGCACTTGGACGCCACCACGCTCTCGGCTGCCCTCCTCCACGACGTGGTAGAGGACTGTGGCGTAACCTGCGATGAGCTGACCAAGCGCTTCGGCCCCGATGTATCCAAACTGGTCGATGGCGTCACCAAACTCACCCGCATGGAGTTGGGGGAGCGAACCGATTCCCCCGGCCTCCTTCCCGAGGACCGGCTCAAGGCCGAGACCCTTCGCAAGATGCTGGTGGCCATGGCCGAGGACGTGCGGGTGGTCCTGATAAAGCTGGCAGACAGACTCCACAACATGCAGACCATTGAAGCCCTCCCGCCGGAGCGGCAGCAAGCCCTCGCCCAGGAAACGGTGGATATCTACGCTCCTCTGGCCCATCGTCTGGGAATCTGGGACATAAAGTGGCGCCTGGAGGACAGGGCCTTTCATTGCCTGCAGCCCGAGAAATACCATCAGATCTCCGAGATGCTGGCGACTCGTCGAACGGAGCGGGAAGAGTACATAGAAGAGCAGAGACAGCTGCTTGTTAGCGATCTGGAGAAGATTAAGCTCAAAGCCCAGGTCATCGGCAGGCCGAAACACATCTATAGCATCTACCAGAAAAGCCAGAAGTACGCCGACCTGGGTAAGGAGATAAGCGACATCTACGACCTTTATGCCATACGGGTGCTGGTGAAGACCAATGCCGACTGCTACAGCGCCCTGGGGACAGTACACAACCTATGGCGTCCTATACCAGGCCAGTTCGATGACTACATCGCCAACCCCAAGGAGAACCTCTATCAGGCCCTTCATACCTCGGTTATGTGCAAAGGGGCCATCCCTCTTGAGGTCCAGATCAGGACCCACGACATGCATCAGCTCGCCGAGTACGGCGTGGCGGCTCACTGGCGCTATAAGGAGGGCGCGGGCGGCGACTTACAGTTCGAGCAGAAAATGACCTGGATGCGCCAGCTCCTGGAGTGGCAGCGCGATGTCAGCGGGACGGAGGAGTTCCTGGAGTCGGTCAGGACGGACATATTCCGGGATCAGGTCTTTGTATACACGCCCAAGGGCGACATCATCGAGCTTCCAACAGGCGCGACACCCATCGACTTTGCCTACCGGATTCACACGGAACTGGGCCACCGTTGCATCGGTGGCAAGGTCAACGGACGCCTTATGCCCCTGGACTACCAGCTTCAAAATGGCGACACCGTTGAGGTCCTGACCACCAAGGTGGCCCGAGGACCCAGCCTGGACTGGCTCAACCCCAACCTTGGTTATATACGCACCGCCAGCGCTCGCGGCAGTGTGCGCCAGTGGTTCCGGCGCAAGCGCCGCGGCACCAACATCCAGCTTGGCAGGGATCTCCTTAAGAGAGAGGCCAGACGCCTCAACATGAAGATCGACGAGCAGTCCCTGGCCGCCATGTACAGGATGGACAACGTTGAGGAGTTCCTCATTTCCCTTGCTTCCGGTGGGATAACCATCAACCAGGTGGTGCACCGCCTCACGGCGGATGAGGAGAAGACCCAGGAGCAGCGGTCTCCCCCCGTACCTCTAACCAGCCCAGGCTCGGGGATAAAGGTCCTTGGTGTGGGAGACCTTCTGACGCGCATCGCCCAGTGCTGTAGCCCACTGCCCGGCGACGAAATCATCGGCTTCATAACACGCTCCCGGGGTGTCACCGTCCACAAAAAGAGCTGTCACAGCGTTCGCAGCGAGGACGAACGAGAGCGGTTGGTCGAAGTAGAGTGGAGCCAGGAGAAGGAGCTATACCCGGTGCGTCTTGAGATTCAGGCCAGGGACCGTGTGGGCCTCCTACGCGACATTACGGCTCGGGTATCGGAAGAGGGGGTCAACATTGCGGCGGTGGTCACCACGGAGAACTCCGACGGTACCGCCACCATCTCCCTCACCCTCCACACCACCGGCTTAGATCAGTTGGGCCGGATTTTCGCAAAGTTAGATGGTGTGCGGGGAGTGGTCAGCGCGGGTCGGATTACGGGAGATGCTCTTACCTCTTCCCATGGCTAGCCCTTTTATACCCCGGTCGTAACGGTTATAATTAACCCCGCTCAAAAGGCAGTGTCAATTTCAAAGCTATACCAAATTAGCGGTCAGGGAGGTCCAGTTGCCGTCGGAGAAAGCCATGCGCTCCTCATTGAGGAAACAAGCGCAAAATCGTAGCATAAGATCGGCCACAAGGACC
>JAPULR010000212.1 GCA_027294635.1 Chloroflexota bacterium
AATACAGCAAAGAGTGGGACGACATCCGCCCCGACCAGAACATCATCACCCAGGTGGTTGAAATCGGGACGGCCCGAGTCACCCACCCCTTGATGTTGCTGTTCAACCATCTAATGGAGCGGATATACAACATCGCCGAGACGCACATACCACCAGAGGAATGGGATGAATACTACAACTGCTGGCGCTGGGCGGACGACCTGCAAACCCCATTGGACAAACTGACCACTAGCGTAGCCGCTGGCATCGCCCGGAACATACCCCACGACCTGACCACCTTGGAGGAGGCGCTTGACAGCGCCATGACCAAGATGGGACTCTGCTGCGAGGGCAGCGCCGATATGGTAATCAGTGACGACCGGCACTGGCACTTCCTTGCGAAAAAACGCGGTATACAAAGCCGCTCGTGGTGAGCTTGTCGAACCATGAGGGTGGTCTCTTTGGTCCCCTCATGACTTCCCTCAGAGGTTGTATAGCCGAACACAGTTATCCCACAGGATTTTGCGCTTGCTCTCGTCGGAGATAGGCATGTTGTCCAGGAAGTACCGGGTGGATTCGGGGTACTTGGCGTCGGGGTGGGGGTAGTCGGTGGAGAAGACGAAGTGGTCGTCCCCCACGGCGTCGATGGCCTGCTTCGTCGGGGTCTCCTCGCACTCCACCGACACGAAGCACTGGCGATAGAAGTAGTCGCTGGGCCTGGCGCTGAGGTCCCGGTGCTCCAGCTTGCCGGCCCACTCCAGGTGCTCGTCCAGGCGCCACAGCCAGAAGGGGAGCCAGCTCCCGTTGCCCTCCAGGAATCCAACCCTCAGCCTGGGAAACCGCTCTAATACTCCGCCCAGGGTAAAGGCGGCCAGGGCCATCATCTGCTCCATGGGGTGGGACACGGCGTGCTTGATGGCGTACTTGCCGCCTCGCTCCCAGCGGTCGTGGCCCGTGGTGGGGTGGTCCGAGTTCATGCCTTCGTGAAAGCCCAGTGTCACGTCCAGGTCCTGTATCTGCCGCCACAGGGGATCGTATTTACGGTCGTCCCAGTACTCCCCCGTCCGCACCGGGTTGGGCCGCAGGAACACCGAGAGGAAGCTCAGGTTTTTTACTGCTCGCCGGGCTTCCTTGGCGGCCAGGGACACATCGTGGATTGGCAGCATCCCGGCGCCGAACATACGGCCCGGGTCTCCCTCACGGCAGAAGTCGGCCAGCCAGTCGTTATAGGCGCGGCTGATAGCCTCCGAGAGGGCGGGGTCCAGGTCGGCGAAGGAGTGGGCGTAGAGGCCCCGCGACGGGAACAGCACCGTCTGGTCAATGCCCTCCTTATCCATGGCCATGAGCTGGGCCTGAGCGTCGAACCCCCGCTCCAGGTCGTCGGCGTAGTTCTGGAGCTGCGAGCCGACGATGTCTACCTGGGTCTGGATGGCCGTCCCCGTATGGGGCGGGTTGAGGCGGTCGCCCAGGCGGATGCGCAGGTCCATGGGCCACTCTGTGAGGCCCACCGGGGCCCGGTCCCGCAGCGAGGTGTCCATGTACCGCTGCCACAGGTCCGGCGGCTCAATGACGTGCATGTCGCTGTCGAAGACTCGGAAGCCGTCTTTGGCCATGACGCTCCTCCGTGCTGGTTTGTGCAAGATTAACCCTGGTGTGGGCCGATGTAAAGGTGGCTCTATGTCCTGGTCGAGTCGGAGGTACGTGTACCCCTGGGGCGAAGGTGGCATCCATTAGGTGCACAACCTTGTCCGGCCCCGCAGTCGGGGGTTATTATGGGTTGAGATCATCTCTCCAATGCTAGACCAGAGCATTGGAGTTGCCCAAGGATGGATATCTGCGCTTAGCGATGCCGAATCTCAGACTCCAGTTTCCCAGGTGTACTAGTTGAGCCTCCTGACCAACTATCGGGAGGTACTGAACACTCCGGCAAGACGCCGGATTTTGCTGGCCCTGGCCTCTTCTTACCTGCTGGTCCAGGTGGCCAGTTTCCCGGTGGCCCTCTCCCTTCCCAGCATTGCTGACGACTTCAATATCGATATAGCAACCGCGGCCTGGGTCTTGATCGCCGAGCTTTTGGCCCTGGGCGCCACCGTATATCTGGCCGCCAAGCTGGGCGAGAAGTACGGACACAACCGGGCCTTCTTCCTGGGCACGGTGGTCACCACCCTTGGGGCGGCGGCGGCGGGATTCTCCCAGGATTTTACTCAGCTTATAGTCTTCCGTGGCATTCAGGGAATCGGCGCAGCCTTCGTCACCGGCAACGCCAACGCCATCCTGGCGGGCGCCTTCGCGCCGGGTGAACGGGGTAGGGCCTTCGCCATCCCTATCACCGCCGCTCGGGCGGGGACCTTCATCGGGCTGATCATCTTCGCCATCTTCCTCCAGTTCATCGGCTGGAGGGCGATCTTCTTCTCCTTCATTCCCCTGGGCCTTGTTGCTATCTGGACGGCACTGCCTTTATTACGTCTAAAAGAGGACCGTGAAGCAGCCAGCGACGTTCCCTTGGACCTGGGCGGCGCTTTTCTCTTTATAGGCGCCATAGGGGCGCTGATCCTTTCCGGGCTGCACATCCACTCTGGGGAGGAGTCCTTCACCAGCGACAGTGCCATTGCGTACCATCTCCCAATGAATCTTTTGTTCCTTGCTCTCCTGACCGCCTTTATCCTGTTCGAGCGGAGAAGGCAGGATCCCTTTGTGGACCTACGGCTGTTCAGAAACAGGTATTTCTCCTTTGCCCTTTTCTCCAACACCACCTTCCACCTGTCCATGCTGGCCATAATGACCCTGGTTCCCATCTTGGTGGAGGAGGGCTTTGGATATGGGCCTCTACTTGTCATCTACGTTCTGCTGCCTCACCAAAGTATGGGGCTCTTTATTCCCATGATTGCAGGCTGGTACTACGACAAGTACCAGCCCAGGCTAATGCGCCCCGTAGCCCTGTCCCTCATCGCCCTGGGGATATTCCTCCTGGGCGTGTTCTCCCTGAGAGTCCCCTTCTGGTTCATCCCCCTTCTTCTCTTTCCGGCCTCCGTAGGTACGGCTATATTCAACACCATCAACAACACCGTGATCATGAATTCCCTTCCTCAGGAGCACCGCGGGTTTGCCTCGGGCATGATCGAGACCACCCGACAGGTGGGGCATACCCTGGGAGCAACCATCGCTGCATCGGCCCTGGGCTTGGTGCTGCCGGCGGGAATAGCCCTTCTGAGCGATGCCGAATCCCGTGACTTTTACCTCCGCGGTTTCCAGGCCGCAGCGTTGGTGGTGGTCTGGGTCATACTGGCCGGCGCTGTTGTGGCCTTCAAGCGTCGGCCCGCCCAGACCGTCGAATCGGCTCCCGCGCCCCAGCCTTCGGGCTCCGGCGACGGTGCATAGCCCACGCCGTCCATCAAAATTGTTCCTTTAAGTCATTTCCGATACAATACCCCCAGCTTTGCCACGGACAGGAGGCGAAATTGAAGGCAGGACAGCTAACGGGGCCTCGCAGGATGGAGCTGGTGGACATACCCGAACCCACCGTCCAGGAGGGAGAGGTACTGGTACGGGTAGAGAAGGTCTCTATCTGTGGCAGCGACATACGGCCCTTCGCCGCCGTGCTGGAGGAGGAGAGGTATCCCCTTCATCCCGGCCGTCCCACCCACGAGTGCGTGGGAGTGGTTGAAGAGAGCCTTTGCGAAGAGTTCAACCCCGGTCAACGCGTCATCGCCTTCCCCTACGGCGAAGGAGGATGTAGGGAGTATCTAGCCGTGCCTCCCACCAGCCTGGTGGCCCTCCCCGACGCAGGTCCCTTGGACATCTGGATCATGTGTCAGCCCATGGGAACGGTGCTCTATTCCGTCAGCCGCATCGGCAATGTTATCGACAAAAACGTGGTGGTCCTGGGGCAGGGTGCCATTGGCCTCAGCTTTACCACCTTCCTAAGCGGCATGAACTGCCGAGAGCTTATCGTGGTTGACCTGGAGGACTACCGGCTGGAGCTGGCTAAGAAGCTTGGAGCTACGCGTACGATCAACGCCAGTAGTGAGAACGCGCTGGAGGTGGTGCGGGAGCTAACGGGTGGAGAAGGGCCGGACGTTGTCGTTGAGGCGGCCGGGGAGCACGAGACGGTGCGCCAGTCAGTGATGATGGCCAAGAAGTTTGGCACCGTCATCTGGTTTGGCATGACCCACAACGAGAATTTTGCCATCGACTTTCAGCACGTGCGAGACAAGGACCTGACCATGATCGGCACCTCCAGCGCCCGGGCGGGGACCATGCCTCGCTACGTCAAGCAGGTGGTCCACATGGTGGACCAGGGACGCCTGGACCCCTCGGTTTTTGTGACCCATCGTATGAAAGCGGAGGACATCCAGCGGGCTTTCACCATGTACGAAGAGCGGTCCGACAGCGTTATCAAGGTGGTGATGGACCTGTAACCGCCGGGCTGTTGATACCCTGAGCCGAAGAAGCCCCTAGCCTAAGGCTCACGTAATGCCAGCTTGAGACCCTTCGTCCCGATTTATCGGGACTCAGGGTGACATTAGCTGGTGGCTATTGCTACTTGCCCAGGAGTATCTGAAGCACCTGGGGCAGGGCTTGCCTGGCCCGTGCCATTAAGTCGTCGGCCTCCAGGGTGCCGATGGGGTGGCTCACGATGGCGAAGGGGTAGTCCTCAATGCCGCGGGCCTTGGCCACGGCCCTGGCGGTGGGGATGAAGGGTTCGCTGCAGATACAGGCGGCGGGCTTTCCTGCCTTCTCGACGGTTAGTGCGTCGTGCAGACTGCACGAGCTGCAGGAGCCTCAATCGCCTATGGCGGTAATGACCAGGTCGCTCTTTTCCAGCAGCGGGTCCATGATCTGCTTGGGAGCGGGTCTGGAAACGTCACCCTTGTTCAGCTCCACCACGCCTTTGAACTGGTATATGTCCTGCAGCAGGGAGTAGACGGCCCTTAGAAGCTCCTCGGAGTTGCGCTTACCGTTTGCCAGTAGCCCCACCATGGCGCCATCCAGGCTGGTGGGCCTGGGGGCCAGGGATGTGCTCTCGGGTATGGGCTGGACTGTGGGGTCCAGGATGGAAATCTTGGTCGCCTCTATAACCATGCCAGGTCCTCCTTTTCTCAGGCTTACGCTACATTATACGACTGGTGTCGATCTCCCGCGTCACAGACGCGGCGGTGGCCCCTTTGCTCCACCGTGGTATCAGGGCGCAGGTGGAGCCTCCCGTGCCGCCCCCCGCCACCAGCACGAGGGACTCTGGGCGCTTCAGGACGGGGACAAGCTCCTTTTCGGCGCCGGGGGCCGGTAGCTCGTCAACGTTGGCGTCGGCCCACTGCTGGGCGGTGCGCTGGGCCTTGTCGAACAGGTACTGCCTCACCTGACCTTTGCTCCAGCCCGCCTCCTTAATGACCTTCATGTGCTCGGGAGGCAGGACCATGTACACCTCGCTGTTGCTGCTGCCCAGGGCCAGCATTGCGTCGGCCACCGAGTCCATGATGCCCTCTACGGTTCCCACGCGGCGGTGGCCCACCTGCAGGGTCGCCTGGCTGGCGGCGACGGTCACCGTGCTGGCGTCGGGGCGAAAGCCCTTCTCGACATGCAGCGGCTCCCAGGGGCTGCCCTCCTCGTCCTCGGCGAAGCAGAAGCTGAACTTGCCGCCGTGGCCCAGGGTGGAACGGTCCAGGACGCCGGGGTGGTTCTCCAGGACGTTTATCAGCACCAGCCTGATGGCCCTGCCGACGGTGGCGTTGGCCCTGAACTGGGGTCCCCCGGCAAAGAGGTTGTGTCCGCTCTGAAACTCTAGCTTGTTTCTGATAGGGCCGTTGATAATCATCAGCGGCGCCGAGCCGCCGGTGCTGGCTGAGGAACCGTGGAGGCTGTACTCCGGTTGCACCATGGCCTCTACGGTAGCTATCACCACGGGCGTGTACTCGGGGTGGCACCCAGCCATGACGGCGTTGATGGCCACCTTCTCGGCGGTGATGACCCGTCCCCTCACCGGCTCCACGCCAATGATGTCCGATGGCTCTCGGCCCGACATTTCCAGGAATGCTAGGACCTTCTCTTCCGTGGGCGGCACCACTGGGAGGCCGTCGGTCCAGCCCCGCTGGTAGCACAGCTCAATGGCGTCGTCTATGGTCCCGACTACGTCTACACGGGTGGAGGAGAGGGCCTCAGAGCTTAGGGTCATGGCGTCACCCTACGATAAGATTGGCGCCAACATAGCATAAAGGGGTGGTGGCTTCAACGGCAAGGGACGTTGGGCCTCGGTTGGAAATGTATTTCTCTGCCATGGTTCGATCCCGATAACGGGACAGGACAAGCTCACCATGAGCGGGATTATTGCCTGTCCTGAGCCCGCCGAAGGGTCACCCCGAGATTGCTGAAGGATGTCTTTGGCAAAACCGCTTAAAGGACTGGAATCATCGCCACCGCTGCAGGCCCTAGGTGACCTCTAGGAATCGCACACCAACTGTAGGCATTGACTCCTCAAGTCGCCAGGAAGTCAAGCGCTAAGATGCAACGCCAATAACTGCCCTACATCCGTTCAGGGGTGGTCATCCCCATAAGGGTCAGGGCCTTGGCCAGGACCAGTTGGGCTGCCTCTACCAGCTTGAGCCGGGCCAGGGTTAACTGCTGATGGGCGGGGTCGCTGGAGAGGACGCGACAGTTCTCGTAGAACCAGTGGAAGGCGGTGGCCAGCTCCAGGGCATAGTGGGGCAGGTGATGGGGCTCCATGGCCTGGGATATCTTCTCAACCAGCTCCGGCAGAAGCAGCATCTTGCGAATTAGGGCCAGCTCGTTGGGGTCTCGCAGCAGCGATACGTCTCCTGTGGTCCAGTCGATGCCCTGCTGACGGGCTTTGTCCAGTATGCTGGCGATGCGAGCGTGGCCGTACTGGATGTAGTAAACAGGGTTTTCCGACGACTCTCTGGTTGCCAGCTCAAGGTCGAAATCCATCTGGGTCCCGGGCGACCTGGCCAGGAAGAAGTAGCGGCAGGCGTCGGGACCCACCTCGTCCACCAGCTCCCGCAGGGTTACGAACTCGCCGGTCCTCTTGGAGACCTTGACCACCTCCTGGCCCCGCTTGAGGGTTACCATCTGTGAGATGATTATCTCCAACCGAGCGGGGTCTACGCCCAGGGCGCCAACGGCGGCCTTCAAGCGGGTTACGTGGCCCTGGTGGTCTGCGCCCCAGATGTTGATGACCCTGTCGAAGGCCCGTCTGATGAACTTGTTGTGATGGTAGGCCATGTCCGAGGCGAAGTAGGTGGGAGCGCCGCTAGAACGAATCACCACGTTGTCCCGGTCGTCCCCTAAAACCGCCGAGGCGAACCACAACGCTCCCTCCCTCTGGGCCAGGTGGCCGCCCTGCTTTAGGTGCTCAAGAGTCTCGTCGTACTCGCCGCTTTCAAAGAGGGTGTTCTCTCCGAACCAGACGTCGAAGCTGACCCCTAACCTGAGCAGGTCTTCCTTTATCTGGTCTACCATTTTCTCCCGGGCGATGCGCCCCAGCACCTTAAGGGCTTCCTCCAGTTCCATGGAGGCGTAGCGGTCCCCTTCCTGGGACAGGATTTCTCGAGCCAGATCGCCAACGTAGTCACCCTGGTAGCCTCCGGAGGGCAGTTGGGCCTCCTTTCCCAGGGCTTCCATGTATCGAGCGTAGACTGAGGCGTAAAAGAGCTCCATCTGGGTGCCGGCGTCGTTTACATAATACTCTCGCGTTACCGAATGGCCGGCGGCCTCCAAGATGGATGCCAGGGTGCTTCCCAGCACGGCGCCGCGGGTGTGACCCACGTGGATGGGGCCCGTTGGGTTGACGCTGACAAACTCCACCATGATTTTCTGAGGATTGGGGGTTTCAAGGGTCCCGTAAGCCTTCCCGGCTTCAAGGATGGCCAGGACCTGCTTCTGTAGCCACTCCTGTCTCAGGGTAAAGTTGACGAATCCGGGAGGCGCCGTCCACACCCGCTCCACCTCCTGGTCGGCGGGCATCAGATCCGCCAGGGTGTTGGCTATCTCCATGGGCGCTATGCGAGTGGAGCGGGCCAAGCGCAGGGGCAGGCTGGTTGCGAAGTCTCCGTGCTGGCTGTTGGCGGGGTGCTCAACCTCCACCTCGGGCACGGTCTCCAGGGGCAGAAGGCTCTGGCTCCTGGCGCGCTCCAGAGCCTTTTCTATCTTGGCGATGATGAGGTCTCTAGCTTGAGGCGGCATTTTGGCAACAACGTTACTTAGGTAAGTTGGAAGGCTATGCTATCACAATTGGGAATTTGGTAGCTATGAGGTCTAGATCCTCTGCCGACGGAGATTTGCCGGTATTTGCTCCTAGCTTATCTCCGCGGTGACTTCACCCTGGAAGCGCGCTACCCGCTGAGCAAGGAGTTGGTGCTCCGCCATGGACAGGTCCGGGTCCTTCTGAAGCAAACCGGCGGCCTCTTCTCTGGCCTGGGCTAGAAGCTCCTGGTCCGACAGGCGGGCCATGCGAAGGTTGGGCAGGCCGCTCTGGCGGGTGCCAAAAAGGTCGCCGGGACCGCGGAGGCTCAGGTCCACCTCCGCCAGACGGAACCCGTCGTGGATCTGCTCGATGGCCGAAAGACGCTCCCGGGCCAACTCAGAGGGGTTGTCGGCAAGGAGGAGGCAGTAGCTCTTGTGCTCTCCGCGGCCCACCCTCCCTCGGAACTGATGAAGCTGGGCCAGGCCAAAGCGGTCGGCGGACTCCACCATCATCACCGTGGCATTGGGCACGTCAATCCCTACCTCCACCACGGGAGTGGATACCAGTATGTCCAGCTCACCGCTATGAAACTGGCCCATAACCTGGTCTTTTTTACGAGCCGCCATTCTGCCGTGGAGCAAACCTAGGCGCAGGTCGGGGAATATATCCTGACTCAGGCGGTGGTACTCCTCGGTGGCGGCCTTG
This sequence comes from Chloroflexota bacterium, assembly GCA_027294635.1. Lineage (GTDB taxonomy): Bacteria > Chloroflexota > Dehalococcoidia > Lucifugimonadales > JAPULR01. The sequence goes on from JAPULR010000212.1 coordinate 8,879, forward strand.
GCCTCTATGGCCTCCGACTCCTCGATAAGGGGGAAAATGATAAAGGCCTGCCTCCCTGCGTGTACCTGGTCCCTCACGAAGCCGTAAGCCGCATCCCGGCGTTCTGGAGACACCCACTTTGTCACTATTTTCTGGCGGCCCGGCGGCAGCTCGTCGATGATGGAGATGTCCAGGTCGCCGTAGAGGGTCAGCGCCAGGGTTCTGGGTATGGGAGTTGCCGACATGATCAGCATGTGCGGCGTCATCTCTCCCTTGCCCCGAAGGGCGGCACGCTGCATCACGCCGAAGCGGTGCTGCTCGTCCACCACCGATAGCGCCAGGTTGGGCATCTCCATCTCCTCCTGGATGAGGGTCTGGGTGCCGATGATGATGTCCAGTGCCCCCTCGGAGGCGCGCTGCTGAAGCTCCCGCTTGAGGGTTTTCCGAGTGCTGCCGGTGACCAGCCCCACGGATATGGGCTGGGGGTACGGTTCAAGATAGGAGGTGATCAGGTTTTCCTCCTGCACGGGTCGGGCCAGACCGCCCATGAGCTTGCAAACGGTGTTGAAGTGCTGCTCCGCCAGCAGCTCCGTAGGCACCATGATGGACCCCTGGTAGCCTTTCGAGGCCACAGCCAAAAGGGCGGCCAGGGCCACCACCGTCTTGCCGCTGCCCACCTCTCCCTGGAGGAGGCGGCTCATGGATGGAGTGCCCCGGGCCATGTCCTTAAGGGTCTCCTCGAGGCACCTGTTCTGAGCGTTGGTGAGGGAGAAGGGAAGTCCCTTAAGAAAGTTGGAGACCACCCTGTCGTCGGCCTTTACTGGAACTCCCTTGGCGTCTGCCTGCCAGTCCTTGCGGCGCAGCAACACCGCCGTCTGAAGGAGGAGAAGCTCGTCAAAGGCCAGGCGCCTCCGTGCCCGCTCCCAGGAGTCTCCGTCGTCGGGGAAGTGGGCCTGGAGAACGGCGTTGGAAAGGTCCTCCAGGCCAACCCGCTCACGGATGTCCTGAGGCATGAACTCCTCAATGGAAGAACCCCACCTCTCCAGGGTTTGCCACATGATGCGGCGCAGGTTTCGGGCGGTAAGACCCTCCGTGAGGGGGTACACCGGCACCAGACGGCCGGCATGGATGAGGGGAATTCTGTTGTTGATGAAGTCATAATCGGGGGACTGCAGGACCCGGTCTCTGTTGAAGAAGTCAACCTTGCCGCTGAGGGCTACCTGGGTGCCGGTGGTTAGTTGCCGGGCCAGGTAGGTCTGACCAAACCACACCACGCGAATATTCCCCGTCTCGTCCCCCACCACCGCCTCGGTGGCCTTAAGCCTTCCCTGCTTACCCATCTTGATCTGCCTGGCCTCCCACACGGTGGCGATGACCGTTGCTTCCTGGCCCGGCTCCAGGTCGGCGATCTTGGACCTCTGGGAGTAGTCGTTGTGCCGCCGGGGAAACAGGTACAGGAGGTCGTGTATGGTGGACACTCCCAACCTGTTTAGCTTTTCCGCGGTCTTGGTGTCCACACCGCGAAGCATGGTCACTGGGGAGTCCAGGGACCGACTTGCTGCAACCCTCGGAGCTTTCTTGGGGGAGGCCTTCGCTGGGGGAGTCTTTTTCTTTGGTGGGCGGCTGCCATCGGAGGGAGGGCTTTCCTCCGGCGCCGACCGGTTATTCAGTAGGGCCAACCAGCGCTTTGTCCATTCCTTCCTCTGGGTGGTGGACATCTGGGCGTAGGGCTGTTCAAGGAGTCGGTTGACTTCACGGGTTTTTCCAAAAGCCGTGTGGATCTGATCACGCCAGAGGTCGGTGAATTTGTCCACCCCGCCAAAGACGGATGTGTTGCTGTAAGCTTTGCTTTGCTCCAGCTTTAGGATGTTACGAAAGGAGTCCAGGGAAAAGGCCGCTTCCTGGGTAGCCATGATATGTAAAGTTTATCACGGAGCCCCTGATGGGCCTAGGAAGCGGAACGCGCGGCCACCCCCAAAAGCCCAGGGCCTACGTGGACGCCCAGGCAGGCCCCTAGCCTGGCAGTAACGATTTTGTCCTGGGATAACAGGTGGCTCAGGCTTTCTTTAAGGTAGTTCACGTCCTCAGGAGTGGTGTTGTGTATAACGCAAGCCTCGGAAAGAGGGGCCATCTCCTCCACGATTTTTGACAGTCGCTGAAGGGCCTTACCTCTGGTGCGGACCCGCTCCAACGGCTGTATCTCCCCGCCTTCCATGGTGAGGATAGGCTTGATGGAGAGAAGGGAGCCCAGGAATGCCTGGGCCCTGCCGATGCGCCCCCCCTTTTGTAGGTATTCCAGGGTATCCACCACGAAAAAGATCCGCAGCTGAGAGAGGGCTTCTTGTATCTCTTTCAGTACTTCGTCGAAGTTGGCACCGGACTCGATAGCTCGTGCGCCAGCCAGGACGGCCAGGCCCACCCCCATGGACGCCAGCGTCGTGTCCACGACTTCCACCCTGGCGGAATTTCCAAGGCTGTTTTTTGCCTGGACTGCGGAGTTATGCGTCCCACTTAGCACCGATGAGATGTGGACGGATATTACCTGGTCTTCCTTTTGGGTCAACTCCTGATACACAGAAATGAAGTCCTGTACCGTAGGTTGGGAGGTAGTGGGCAGTACGCTGCTTTTCACCAAACGACGGTAGAACTCGTCGGGGCCGATGTCTACGCCGTCTCGCAAAGTTTCAACGGCTCCCGTCTTAGGCGTGGCGTCCCCTTCCTCCTGGCCGAAGTTGACATAAAGGGGAACTACTTTGATGTTCCATTTTTCTGCAAGCTCCGGTGGCAGGTCCGCGGTGCTGTCGGTCACCAGGCGTATGGTCATGGCTCACTCCTACTCTATGGAAGCGACGTAGTGGTAGAAGGGTTGGCCCCCGTAAACTACCTCCACCTCGCGGCCCGGGAGCGCAGCCTTCAAGGGATCTACCGCCTCCAAAGCCTCCGGCTCCTGAGTGTCGCCGCCCCAGTAGAGAGTTATTACACCGTCCTCCGGAGGTTCAGCCTTCAGAAGACCCTCTTGAAGGACCCTCGAAATTGAGGTTCCTTTGGCCACCAGTCCTCCATCGAGAAGGCCGATCACTTGACCATGTGTTACCGGGACTCCTGCCATGACGGTGTCTCTGACGGCGGTGGTGATCTCAAGGGTCTTGATGTCTTTTACGGACGCCTCCATGGTTCGGAGGACCTGCTCTGGCGGGAGATCTGGACTGTATGCCAGCAGCGCGGCTACCCCCTGAGGGATGGTGGAGGTGGGTATAAAATGCAATCGCTTGGAGGAGAGGGAGCGGGCTTGCTGGGCCGTGAGAATAACGTTGGGGTTGTTGGGAAGGATGACTACCTCTTCAGCCCCGGTGCTTTGGGCCGCTTCCAGAAGCTCCTGGGCGCTGGGGTTCATGGTCCGTCCGCAGGGGACTACCGCATGGCAGCCCAGATCATGGAAAAGGTTGGCGAAACCGTCTCCCCAGGCAACGGATACGACAGCCAGCCTGAGTGATTGTTGCGGCTGGCTATGAAGAGCCACGAACCCTTGGTGTCCCTGGTCAATGTCGTCTACCTTGACCCCGCTGGTTTGTCCCAGGGTTGCGCCGTAGCCCAGAACTCCGTCAGGGTCAAAGGTGTGGATGTGTACTTTCGCCAGCGAGGAGTCCCCCACCACTATCGTTGAGGTGCCCATCTGGGACAGGTTGCTGCGCAAGGCAGCTAGGTCGATGTCCGCGCCCTCAATCAGAAACTCGGTACAAAAGCCATAGCGTTCCGATTGGGTGGTCTCAAGGAACTCCGCGCTCACAGTGGGCAGGCTAACGGTCCCACCCCCGGTTGGGCCGGAAAGCTCCACCTCCAGAAGGTCGACGTCTTGGCCCAGGAACGAGCAGAGAAACCCCTCCATAATTACCACTACACCCTGCCCTCCCGAGTCCACCACTCCTGCATCTCGAAGGACTGGCAGCAGGGAAGGGGTTTTTTCCAGGGCGATGCGGGCACCTTTGAGGGCATCTGTCCAAAGGCCGATAACATCGGGCTTGTCCTGGGAAGCTCGCCCCTTAGCCGATGCGGAAAACTCCCGCATGACGGTGAGCATGGTCCCTTCGACGGGCTGAGATACCGCCATGTAGCTGGCGTCAGAGCCGGAAGCCAGGGCTCCTGCCAGGGCTGCGGCATCACAGGACTCGGTACCATCTAGCGCCTTGGCGAAGCCTGTAAGGAACTGTGAGAAGATCACGCCGCTGTTTCCCCGGGCGCCCAAAAGGGCGCCTCGGGCTGCCTCCTGGGCCACGGTAGAGACGGAACTGGTATCCAGGGCTTGGAGACGCTCATCCACCGATCTCATGGTGAGGAGCATGTTGGTACCAGTGTCGCCGTCGGGAACGGGGAATACGTTCAGGGAGTTGATAGCTTCACAGTATCGCTGGAGACACCGGGTGCCTGCGCTTAAGGCTGCTTTCAAGTCCCAGCCGTTAAGCCGGTCGAGCCTTTTAACTTGACCTTTCGTGCCTATCCTCCTTGTAAACGGCGGCGAGCCTGTGTTATCGTAACCCTTGCGATTGTAACGAAGGGTAACAAAGGGGTCAATAAAAGGGTCTAGCCGTGAAATGTGAAATTTGCAACAAGATTGGGGTTGCGGGAAACAACGTGAGCCACTCCAAGCGGCATACCAAAACCCGCTTCATGCCCAACATCCAAAAGCTGACCCTGCCCATTAACGGGACCAGAAGGCGGGTTAAGATCTGCACCCGCTGTCTGCGAACCCTGCACAAGGTACCCAAGTCTAGGGTATAGATAACTCCTTCAGGCTGTTCCTCAGCTTCGCTACCGCCTCAGCCACCGTTTCCTGCTTGTTGAACACCGCCGATCCGGCCACCAGCGTATCGGCCCCCGCGCGGACCACCGAAGGCGCCGTGTCGGCGTTAATGCCTCCGTCTACCTCTATCTCGACCTGGCAGCCCTTCTCCGCCGCCATCTCCTTTAGCTTCCGCACTTTCCCCAGGACCTCCGGAATAAGGACCTGGCCTCCAAAGCCGGGGTTGACCGTCAGAATCAGGACGATGTCCAGGAAAGGGAGAGCTTCTTCTATGGCGGCGATGGGGGTAGTGGGGTTGAGGGCTACCCCGGCACGACATCCACCCTCCTTGATCTGTTGTAAAACCTTGTGGAGGTGGACGCAAGCCTCGGCGTGGACGGTGATGTGGTCCACCCCGGCGTTAACGAAATCCTGGATGCGGCGGTCCGGCTCCACTATCATCAGGTGGGCGTCCAGGGGCAGGTTGGTGTAGGACTTGAGGCCCTCGATGACCACGGGCCCGAAAGTGAGGTTGGGCACGAACTGTCCGTCCATGACGTCCAGGTGGATGTAGTCCGCTCCGGCTTGGGTCGCTTCGGAGACCTGCTCACCAAGGCGCGAGAAGTCCGCCGACAGGATGGACGGCGCCAGTTTTATCTTCCGCTCAGATGTCATCGCACGCCTCCAGCTGTATTCTCGCCCCTTTGATGGCCTCCTCCACCCGCCGTGGAGAGGTGCCTCCGGGAACGTCTCGTGCCTCCACCGACCCCTGCAATGATATCTTCAACACGTCTGCGTCGAAAAGGTCGGAAAATCGCTGGTATTCCTCCAGGCTCAGGTGGTGGACCTCCTTGCCCTGGCTCCGGGCGTAGTCCGAGGCCTGACGCAGCACGCCGTGGGCCTCTCGGAAGGGCATGCCACGGCCCACCAGGTAGTCGGCCAGGTCGGTGGCCAGCATGTTGCCCTTTTGAGCCGCCGCCTCCATACGCTGGGTCATTATGGTCATGGTGGCTATCATACCCGTAAAAGCCTCCAGGGTGGAAAGCAGGGTGTCCACCGTGTCAAAGAAGCCCTCCTTGTCCTCCTGGAGGTCCCGGTTATAGGTCAGAGGCAGGCCCTTGAGGGTGGTTAGGATACCCATGAGGTGGCCGTAGACCCGCCCCGTCTTGCCCCGGCCCAGCTCGGCGAAGTCGGGGTTGCGCTTCTGGGGCATGATGCTGCTGCCGGTGGTGTACTGGGCGTCCAGGGTAACGAAGCCGAACTCCTGGGACGACCATAGCACCAGCTCCTCGGCCAGGCGGGATAGGTGCATCATGCAGATGGCGGCGGCGGACTGGTACTGCACCAGGAAGTCCCGGTCGGAGACGGCGTCCATGCTATTGGCGCTGATGCTGCTGAAACCCAGCTCTTTAGCCACGAACTCCCGGTCCAGGGGATATGGCACTCCCGCCAGGGCGCCGCTTCCCAGGGGCAGCACGTCGGCGGTGGCGTGGCACTGCTGGAACCGCACCCTGTCCCGCTGCAGCATCTCGAAGTAGGCCAGCAGATGGTGGGCCAGCAGGACCGGCTGTGCCCGCTGCAGATGGGTGTAGCCAGGCATGACAAGAGCCTTGTGCTCCTCGGCTCTGTTTAGCAGGGCTTCCTGGAGTTTGGTGATGCCCTCGATGGCCTTTTGGGAAGCCTCTTTGGTGTACAGCCGCATGTCCAGGGCCACCTGGTCGTTGCGGGAGCGGGCGGTGTGGAGCTTCCCCGCCACTGGGCCAACCTTTTCCTTCAGCCGCGCCTCGATGTTCATGTGGATGTCTTCCAGATCCGGCCGCCAGGGGAATTCCCCCATTTCAATCTCCACGCCTATGGCGGCCAGACCGTCGCATAGGGCCTCGGCTTCGTCGCTTGTGATGATGCCCTGCTTGGCCAGCATGCGGGCGTGGGCTATGGACCCGGCGATGTCCTGCCGGTACAGGCGGCGGTCGTAGTGGATGGAGACGGTGTAGCTAGAGGGGTCTGGATTCATGGCTCTTGGGTAGTGTCCTAATTTGATTCTCTGGCGAGGCGCAAAATAATCACTGGACTACCAGCTACGAATGAAGGTCGGGTAATTTGTACGTCGACTACTTCCCACCCTTCCCTTTCTTTCTCCGCAATACGTTCATTCAAGTCGGTTTCTTTCTTCCCCAGGTTGCCGCCCAAACTACTAAAAATCAATACCGTCGACCGCATAAGGATTACCTCCGATTAGACCTTATTGGCTATGTTCTTGTACGTTTGCGGCCCGCACTGCTGCCTTCGGTGAATCTACAGGCCCTTGCACGGCCACAAAGCGCCGCTTCTCGCCCTCTGGAGCATTACTCTCAGGCTTCTTCACCCTCGCCCTGGGTGCGGGTCTGGGTCCGCACCGGCAGGCCGTAGATGGCGATGAACCCCTCCGACGCCCGGTGGTCGAAGGTGTCGCCCCGGTCGTAGGTGGCTAGCTGGTGGCTGTACAGGCCCCTGGGCGCCCTTCGGCCTACCACGGTGCAGCTGCCCTTGTGCATCCGCACCCGCACGGAGCCGGTGACGTGGCGTTGTGTGCTCTCCACGTAGGCGTCCAGGTCGCGGCGGTGGGCGGTGAACCACAGGCCGTTGTACACCATGTCGGAGTACTCCTGGGCCACCCGCTGCTTCATGCGGGCCTGGTCCTTGCTCAGGGTCATGGCCTCCAGGGCCTTGTGGGCTGCGTGCAGCACCACCCCCGCGGGCGACTCGTACACCTCCCGGGACTTGATGCCCACCAGCCGGTTCTCTATGTGGTCTATGCGTCCGATGCCGTTCTGGCCGGCTATGCCGTTGAGGTGCTCCACCAGGTCTACAGACCGCATCTCCTCGCCGTCAAGGGATAGTGGCAGGCCACGCTCGAAGGCTATTTCCAGATATGTGGGTTCCTCGGGTGTCTTGGAAATAGGATTGGTCCAGGCGAAGGCGTCTTCCGGCGGTTCCGACCAGGGGTCCTCCAGCTCTCCCGCCTCTATGCTCCTGCCCCAAAGGTTCTCATCGGTGGAGAAGCGGCTGTTCCTCTCTTGAATCGGGATGCCGTTGCGCTTGGCGTACTCTATCTCCTCTTCGCGGTTCCAACCCCACTCCCGCACGGGGGCGATGACTTTTAAGTCGGGGGCCAAGGCACCTACGCTAACGTCTATGCGCACCTGGTCGTTGCCTTTGCCGGTGCAGCCGTGGGCGATGGCTCCCGCGCCCACCCGACGGGCCGCTTCCACAAGATACTTGGCAATGAGAGGGCGGCCTAGGGCGGTGGCCAGAGGGTACTGCTCCTCATAGATAGCCCCAGCTTTCAGGGCGGGAAAGACGTAGTCCCGAACGAAATCTTCCCTGCCGTCAACGGTGAGGGCGTCCACCGCGCCAATTTGCAGTGCCCGCTGCCTTATCTCTTCCAGGTCCACCATTCCCAGGTCGACGGTCAGGGTGACTACCCGTGCGTCATGTTTCTCCTGGAGCCACTTTACGCAGACCGAGGTGTCCAGGCCGCCGCTGAAAGCCAGAAGTATGGTCTCTTTGGCCATAGGTTCTTCCTTACTATAGCCTGCTAAGCGCCTGTTCCAGCCGGCTCACACCCTCGTCCACCTCTTCCGGAGTAATGGTAAGTGGCGGCATGAGCCGAAGGGTGTTGGGTTTGACCATGTTGAAAAGCACTCCGGCCTCGTTGGTTAGGGATAGGGCCTTGGCGGCGATGTCGCTGTCGAACTCCAGGGCTACCAGCAGCCCCCTGCCTCGCACCTGGCTGATGAAGGAGAAGCGAGACTTCAGCTCCTCTAGTCCCTGCATCAGCCGTTCTCCCATTGCCCTGGCATTGGAGGATATGTCGTGCTCGATGATGTACTTGGTGGAGGCGTAGGCCGCGGCGGTGGTCAGGGCGTTGCCTCCAAAGGTGGAGCCGTGGTCGCCGGGCTCCAGGGCCATGCAGTGGTCCTTGGAGAGAAAAGCGCCGATGGGCACGCCGCCTCCCAGGCCCTTGGCCAGAGCCATCACGTCGGGCTCTACGCCATATTCCTGGTAGCCGAACAGACTGCCCAGGCGACCCAGGCCGGTCTGGACCTCGTCTAGAATCAGAAGGAGGCCCTGCCGATCACACCAATCCCGTACCCGCTGCAGATAGTCGTCCGCGGGTATGTTGACGCCGCCTTCCCCCTGAATGGGCTCCAGCATGACGGCGGCGGTCTTATCGGTAGTCGCCGAAATAATGGCCTCTACGTCGTCGTACTCCACGTGAACAAATCCGGGGGTAAGGGGCTGAAAGGGCTCCTGGTAGTGGGGCTGCCCCGTGGCGGCTATGGTGGTCATTGTCCGGCCGTGGAAAGAGTTGTAGGCGGTGATGACCTCGTAGGCCCCGTTTCTGTTCTTCTTGCCGTACTTGCGAGCGAGCTTCAGGGATCCCTCGATGGCCTCGGCGCCGCTGTTGCCGAAGAAGACCTTGTCCAGGCAGCTATTGTCGACCAGAATCTGGGCCAACTGCAGTTGGGGAATGGTGTAGAATTGGTTGGAGGTCTGAATCAGGGTGGCTGCTTGCTCCTGGATGGCCTCAACCATGGCCGGGTGGCAGTGGCCCAGGTTGGTCACCGCCCAGCCCGCGATAAAGTCCAGGTACTCCTTGCCGTCGGCGTCCCAGACATGGGTTCCCTGTCCCCTGACCAGGACCACCGGCTGGCGCCTTACGGTCTGGGCGTAATACTGTTTTTCCAGGGCTATCCAATCGGTGCTCACCTGAAACAGCCTCCCTGCGGTGCGATAGTTGAGCTAGAGGTTGACTATAGTGGCTTGCTACCCCCTTTGTCCACGGGGGCGCAGGCTTCAATGAGTGGCGATCTCACACGGCCTGCACCCGAGTTCCCATGGCCTCGCCAAGGACACATCTTTTCAGTGCGCCGGGCTTTCTGCCGTCGATGATGTCGGCCAGGGGCACCCTGGGTAGGGCCTTCAGGCAGGCCTCCAGCTTGGGTATCATTCCACCCTTGGCGATGCCGGACCGGATGAACATGCTGGCCTGGCGCGGGTTCATTCGAGGGACCCTTCGCCCCGACGAGTCTAGGACACCTTCCACGTCGGTAAGGAAGATGAGCCTGGAGGCCCCCAGGCCGAGGGCCACGTCTCCCGTAGCCGTATCGCCGTTGATGTTCAGCAAGCAGCCGTCGTGGTTAGAGCCGTCGTTGCTGTGAAGGCCCACCGGGGCCACCAGTGGGATGTAGCCACCATCCAGGGCCTGCTCCAGTGGGGCGGCGTTAACCTGGGTCACCTCCCCTACGTAGCCCAGCTCAGGATCGGCTATGCGGCACTCCAGCAGTCCGCCGTCTACCCCGCTGAGACCCATGGCCTTGCCTCCCAGGGCTATCAGGGAGGCGACAAGCTGCTTGTTCACCAGGCCGGTCAGCACGGCGGTGACTATCTCCAGGCTTGCGGCATCGGTGACACGCAACCCCCGTACGAACCGGGGAATGGTCCCCTGACGCTCCATCCACTGGGATATGAGCTTGCCGCCGCCGTGAACCACGGCGACCCGATAGCCCTCCTGCTGCAAATAGACCAGGTCCTCCAGGGTGGTGTCATGGCTGCCCAGGGTGCTGCCGCCGATCTTTACCACTATGGTTCCAGGGGCCTTGCCGTCTTTCATTACCGACGGTTCGTTCATCGTTAAGAGCTACGTAGTGTAGGCGCTGTTGAAAGTGACGTACTCTTCACTCAGGTTGCAGCCCCAGGCGGTGGCTCGGCCATCTCCCAGGTTGAGGTTGATCCGGAAGGCCACCTCAGGACCGGACATGATGGCTATGATGGAGTCCTTATGGAAGGCAATAGGGCGGCCATCCTCCATGATGCACACGCTGGCTATATAGAGAGCTATTTTCTCTTCCACCACCTCGGCGTCGCTGCGACCCAGGGCGGCCACCACACGCCCCCAGTTGGGGTCGTTGCCATGAACCGCCGTCTTTACCAGGCTGGACCCGGCGATGGTGCGGGCGGCGCTGCGGGCCTGTTGCAGGGTTTTAGCGCCCTCCACCGTAACCTCAATTAGCTTGCTGGCGCCCTCGCCGTCTCGGGCAATCTCCTTGGCCAGGTAGACACATACCTGTCCCAGGGCCTTGCGAAAGAGATCGGCCCCCTCGGAACCTTCAGAGATGGGCCCTGCTCCCGCCGCGCCGTTGGCCAGGACCAGCACGGTATCGTTGGTGCTGGTGTCGCCGTCTATGGTCATCATGTTAAAGGACTCGTCCGCCGCCTCCTTCAGCATCCCCTTTAGAAGGTCCGCCTGTATCTCCGCATCGGTGGTTATGAAGCAGAGCATAGTGGCCATGTTGGGATGGATCATACCGGCGCCCTTGGTGATGCCTCCAAGGGTCACCGTCGCACCGTTGAGATCGAAGGCGACGGCAATTTCCTTGGGTTTGGGGTCGGTTGTAAGGATGGCGCGGGCCAGGAGATGGCCCCCGTCATCGGTCACCTTGATGTGGTCTATACCGGCATTGATGAGGGACATGGGCAGCTCCACACCGATGATACCAGTGCTGCAAACCAGGACGTCTTCAGGCTTAAGGCCCAGGTGCTTGGCCGCTTTAGCAGTCATGGCCTTGGCGTCCTTGTAACCCTGCTCACCGACGCAGGCGTTGGCTATGCCGCTGTCCACCACCACCGCCTGGGCCTTTCCGTCGGCGATGTGCTCCTCGGTGAGGACCACAGAGGGTGACTTCAAACGATTGGTGGTGAACACCCCGGCGGCGGTGGCCGGTTCTCGTGACAGAAGTATGCCCAGGTCAAGCTTGTCCTCGGCATAGGTCTTCAGCCCGGCAAAGGTGGCGCCGGCCTCAAACCCCTTTGCCGATGTGACGGTGCCGCCGTTGATTACCCTGATACCACCGGCCATGGTGATAACCTCCTCAGTTAAGTCGGGGGGAGAGTCGGGCTGCCCAAGAGGCCACGGTTTTTGGCATCTACCGCACTTCTTAGGATTCTCCACCCGTGGAATAAATTCGTACCCACAGTAAACGCATTGTTGTTTTTGCTGTACCATGATAGTGAAATACTACAACAACATCTTGTTGTCGTCAAGGGATACTTTAGTCCATCGTTGAGGCGGAACGTATCTTGCGATAAGACAGTTTTCTAGCGACGAGCATCATATAATTGGCTGGCTTGCTAAGTAGTCGAGCCGTATATACACTCACTTTGCTAGTGCGTATTTTAAGGATTCAGAGGTTGAGGTGATCTTATGAAGATAGGCATTGGACTTCCCGCTACCATACCCGGTGTGAAGCCGGAGTTTGTTCTAGAGTGGGCTCGTAAGTCAGACGAAGGACACTTTTCTACCCTTGGGGTCTTAGACCGCCTGGTTTATTCCAACTATGAATCCATGATTACGCTGGCGGCAGTGGCTGGGATCACACAACGAGTACGGCTCATGACGACCATCCTAATACCACCCCTGAGGAATGCCGGAGTACTGGCCAAACAGGCGGCGACCCTGGATGTAATCTCTGGCGGCCGCCTTACCCTCGGGGTAGCCGTTGGGTCACGGGAGGACGACTTTCTAGTTGCACCAGCTCTTTATAAAGGTAGGGGAAAGAGATTCGAGGAGCAGCTTGCCCTAATGAAGCGTATCTGGTCAGGGGAACCCGTTGGGGAGGGGGTGGGACCAGTGGGGCCACCACCGCACCAGTCAGGAGGTCCGGAACTCCTCATCGGGGGAGTGTCGCCCAAGGCCATAAGCAGGGTTGGCCGCTGGGCCAATGGATTTATCTCGCCAGGCAGTCCGGACTCGTTACGTGATGCTTACGCCATTGCGGAGGAGTCATGGAAAGCTGCTGGAAGAGAGGGAAAGCCTCGTCTGGTTGGCGCGGCCTACTACTCTCTTGGCCCTGATGCGAAGGAGAAAGGCCTGGGTTACCTGCGCGATTACTACGCATATATGGGACCCGCCGTCGACTATATGACTCAGACGCTCATTGCTACTCCAGAGGCGGTGAGGGGTACTATTGAGGCCTTCTCTGGCATTGAGATGGGCGAGCTAATCTTCTGGCCTACCGTGCCGGACACAGACCAGGTAGACCGCCTGGCAGAGATAGTCGGGTAGTTTTTGTAACATAAAAGATGCCCTAAAATTCCCTAACCCCATAGTGCAAGAGCACTTTTCCCGCTGTAGCGGCCCCTATCACCATTTGACCTTGAACGGAGGTGGAGATGCTGGCGTTTTTAGGTGGCACCGGACCTGAGGGCCGGGGCTTGGCCCTAAGGTTCGCCTTGGCGGGTGATGAGGTAACCATTGGCTCTCGGGACCCAGACAGGGCCAGGGAGGCCGCACAGGTGCTTCAAAAGCTGGCGCCCCAGGCCAGCATACGGGGCGACGAGA
>JAPULR010000213.1 GCA_027294635.1 Chloroflexota bacterium
AGCCTGCTAGGCCTGGTGTTCCGATTCCTTGTCGCCGTCCTTATCCCTCTCGCCCTCTTCAGACGTAAAAATCCCCTTGACCCTTTTTGTAAGCTCCTGGGTCTCCTTGACCATCCGCCGAGTGCCCTCACCGCCGGTGAAGGCGTCGCCCACAAAAGCACCCAGGGCTGCGCCCAAGGGCCCTGCCACAAGAAAGCCGACGGCTCCAGCCCCGGTGACTGGGAGAGCTTTGAACTCCTTCTTTTCCGACTTTGGCTCGCGGGTGGGCTGTTCAGGCTCTTTTTGGTCACGCTTGGCCATAGTGTCCCCTCAAAGGCATTGTGTCTCTTACGGCCTATTATACGTTGTCTGGTTGTGTAAGGCTACGAGTGGGCAAGCTTGCCGGGGCTCGTTTCGACGGACTTGACCTTGCGGCACGTTGGTATGTCGAGACACGAGTGGAGGGGAAGTAACAGTCAAACGCCTAAATGGTGTCTAATGGTTCTCTACCCCCCGATGGTCCCTTTGGTGCTGGGGACCTGGCCTTCGGCGCGGGGGTCCCGCTCCAGGGCGTAGCGCAGGGACTTGGCCAGGGCCTTGAAGAGGCACTCAGCCTTGTGGTGGGCGTTCTGGCCCGCCATGATCCTGGCGTGGAGGTTGATTTTGGCCTCCAGGGCAAAGGACTCCAGGAAGTGCTGCACCATCTCCCCCGGCAGGGTCTCAGCCATCTGGCCCTCCAGGCCACAGTCCACCGCGGCGTAGCCCCGGCCGCTGAGGTCCACTGCCACCATGGCCAGGCTTTCATCCAGGGGCACCAGGGCGTGGCCCATGCGATGGATACCGCGGCCATCACCCAAGGCCTCACGGAAGGCGCGGCCCAGGCAGATGGCGGTGTCTTCCACCAGGTGATGCCAGCCTGTTTCTAAATCTCCCTTGGCCTGAAGCGTTATGTCAATCAAACCGTGGCGGCTTAGCTGGGCGATGAGGTGGTCCAGCATACCGTTGCCCGTGGATACCTGGGAGATGCCCTGGCCGTCCAGGTCAATAGACAGGCTGATCTCGGTCTCGCGGGTCTTGCGCTCCAGGGTGGCCTTTCGAGGTTCCACAGCTACTCCTTCACCACTTCCCGAAGCGCCTCGACGAACCCATCGGTCTCGCTGGGGAGGCCAACGCTGACCCGTAAGCAGTCCTTCATCTCCTCGTCGGTGTAGTAGCGGACAAAGACGCCCCGCTTGGCCAGGCTATGAAAAATCTCCTCGCCGCGCCCCTCCGGCAACCGGACCATCATGAAGTTGGCCTGGGAAGGGATGGGCGTGACCTTGGGAATGGACTCAAGGAGGGAGAACATCCGCTCCCGCTCCTCCACCACCGGCTTGATGCGACTCATCAGCAGGTCCCGGTCCCGCAGCGAGGCCACGAGGGCAACCTCGGCGGCGCGGTTCATGTTATAAGGCGGCTTGATGGTCATCATCAGACTGGCCACGTGAGGGTCCATCACTCCCAGGCCCACCCGCAGTCCCGCCAGACCAGCCCACTTGCTAAAGGTGCGCAGAACAATGAGGTTGGGGTACTCGCCAAGGAGAGGCATAGCCGTCTGGCCGCAGTACTCGTAGTAGGCCTCGTCCACCACCACCATGACCGGCAGCTCCAGAAGCTTGCGAATCTCCCCTTCCCGGGCCGTGTTGCCCGTGGGGTTGTTGGGCGAGGCTAGGAAGATAACCTTTGTCCGCTGGTCCATGGCCAGCTCAATGCTCTCCAGGTCCAGCTGAAAGTTCCGGTCCCGGGGCACCGGCACCACTTGGGCATCTACCAGTCGAGCCGAGAAGCGGTACATGCCAAAGGTGGGGGTGGGCTCGATAATATTGTCGCCTGAGCCAACGAACAGCCTTATTATCAGGTCGATAAGCTCATCGCTGCCGTTCCCCGCCACGATGCTATCGGGGGATGTGCCGGTGTAGTCAGACAGGGCTTCTCGAAGCCTCTTCTGCTCGGGGTCAGGATACCGGTTGTACTGGTCGAAGGAGGCCAGCGCCTGGGCCACCTTCGGCGAGGGGCCGTAAGAGTTCTCGTTGCCGTTGAGGCGTATAATTTTCTCCGGCGGTATGCCGGACTCCTCTGCCATGGCCTCCAGGGAACGAACTCCATCGTAGCCCTTGGGCGATTGAAGGTGAGGCAAAACCAGGTCTTTAACATCCCTCATTAGCCTTGTCCTCCTTCCTTGCCCGTTAGCCTGATCTCCGCAGCCCTGGCGTGGGCCGTGAGGCCCTCCGATCGAGCTATCACCGATACCGCCCGGGCCATCTCCTCAAATCCTTCGGCCTTCAGGTCAATCACGGGCATAGTCTTCAGGAACTGGCGCACTCCAAGGGCCGATGAGAACCGGGCCGTGCCCCCCGTGGGCATAACGTGGCTGGGCCCGGCCACGTAGTCCCCCACCACCTCGGGGGAGTAGCGGCCGAGGAAAAGCCCGCCGGCGTTGCGCACCTTGTCGGCCCAGCGCCAGGGGTCGTCCACCAGCAGGCACATATGCTCCGGCGCCACGTAGTTGGCCAGCTCCATAGCCTCATCCAGGGTGTCTACCAGGACGATGCGGCCGCCGTTGGTTAAGGCTGCGGTAGCGATGTCGCGCCGCTCCAAGTGGGATAGCTGTCTCTCAATTTCAGCCTCCACGCCCTTCACCAGGGAACGGGAGTTGGTCACCAATATGGGCGACGCCAGCGGGTCGTGCTCCGCCTGGGCCAGAAGGTCGGCGGCGCAGTGGGCCGGTTCCGCCGTGTCGTCGGCCACCAGCACCGTTTCGGTGGGTCCGTACAAGCCGTCTATAGCCACCTCTCCGTAGACCATCTTCTTGGCCAAGGTGACGAATATATTACCGGGACCACAGACCATGTCCACCTTGGGGACCGTGGCCGTGCCGTAGGCCATGGCCCCAATGGCCTGCACCCCGCCGATGCGAAATACCCGGTCTACGCCCGCAATCTTTGCAGCGGCCATCACGGCGGGAGCCACAGACGGTGTGCAAAGGATGACCTCCTTAACTCCGGCCACCCGGGCGGGAATGGCCGTCATCAGCACCGTTGACGGATAGGAAGCGGTGCCCCCGGGCGCATAAACGCCCACCCGCTCCATGGGTATGACCGTCTCACCCAGGCCCCGTTCTCTGTCAAACCAGCTTTGGGGCAGGGTTGCACGGTGGTACTCCTCAACTCGCCGGGCCGACAGCTTGAGGGCTTCTAACAGGGAAGCATCAACGCCATTGGCCGCCCGATCGATCTCTTCTTTGCCAACCTCTAAAGCGTCGGACTCCATGCCGTCCAGCAAGCGACCGTAACGGCGCACCGCCTCGTCGCCCTGGAGGCGAACGTCCCCCAGTATGCGTCGAGTGGACTCCTCCGGGGACAGGGGCTCTCCGAAGAGCTCCCGGGTGCGGGTCTGCGCCTGGTCTGAAAGAGTGGTCAGGTCGAGGGTGCCCCGTCGGGAAAGCTCCTCCTTGCCAGCGGCGAGGCTACGAATCACTTTAAGGTACATCCAGGCGCTCCTTTATCAGCCTGGTTGACTCACTAACGGCCTTCTCCCGAAACTCCTTTACCTTCTTCTTAGGGACCCTGCTGTAAACCCCTTTGAGGTTTGTATGGAGGGAAGACAGGAAACTCTCCACCACCATCTGGGCCTCCTCGCTGTCGCGGTACATGCGCTGGGCAAGAAAAGACAGCCGGTCCCAGGAGAAGGGGCGGCCGCTGAAATCGGAGACCCAGGACCGCCACTGACCCAGGGTCTCGGTATCAATAAAACCCACATCCACACCGCGGTCCGACCGCTGTAGCTGCTCGATAACCTTGTCCATGCCCGGAGCCTCCTCCCATGCTTCCCGGTCCATGTCAAGCTGGACGGCCCTATCGGACACGCTGGCTTTGATAGGGTCTGGGAAGAGGTCTCTATCTGCAAAATAGGGCTGAAATACCTGGGTAATCCATGTCTCGTCGGTTACCAGATGGCTGATGTACCCGGCGACAAAGGCCCGGGTGGCGCCACTACTCTGGGCCATCTCAGACAGGTGGGGGTTGGACTCGAATAACCCTTCCGTCCCTACGCCGACCCGGTCAACCTCCAGCGGAGCGAAGTGGGTGTGCGCCCGTTTCCACTTGGTCCGGGCCCGAATATCGGGAGTGGTGCACCCCAGAAGAAAGCTTCCAACATGAGCCTCGATGGACGGATCGTCCAGGGCCGATAGGGTTTGCAGGGCAAAATTGAAATGTGTGGGCAGGTTAGGCATATCTACCCTTCAAGCTTCGGAAGAAGGCTTTCGTAGGCGAAGCAGCGCACCTTAAACATGTAGCCTACCTGGGAGGTGGAAATCTCGGTGGCGCCGACCTTTCGAAGATGGTCTACCACATCCAGCAGCTTGTCTTGGGCTACCACCAGACTAACGGCGTACCAGCCCTCGCCGTCCACATTATACACCTTGGACACGGTGGGTCCCTGCAAACCCGCCAGGTCGGGCCGCTCAAGGACCTTAGAGGCGATGGCCTCCGCGGAAGGGGCCCTGATGTTAGCCGAAAGGCGGTAGTGGGACCTGGCCTGCAAATAGCCCGCGACCATTTCCAGGATCGCCCTTACCCGGCGCAGGGTGTGGGGGCTCTTGCCAATTATTGCCTGGTTGCCAATTAGACAGGCCTGAGACACCAGGATGGTGCCGTCTTCCAGAGGTCTGAGCCTGTTCTCCCGGAGGGTTTCTCCGCTGGCGGTGAGATCGGCTACGAGGTCGGCGAAGCCCGCGGCGGGAGCCGCCTCTATGGTTCCGCTGGCCATAACCAGGGTGAAATAGTTTATGCCGTTCTCCAAAAGGTACCGCTGCACCAACCGCGGATATTTGGTGGCAATCCGAAGCTGCCTGCCCCGCTGCCGGAACTCCAGGGCCAGGTCCGCCAGGTCACCTATGGAAGTTACGTCCAGCCAGGCGTTGGGTGCCGCCACCACCAGCTCACAATGGCCGAAGCCAAGGTCTTCTATCAAGACAACGCCGTCGCTCGCCTCTCGTTTGTACTCAAGGAATCTGTCCAGGCCGGTAATGCCGAGCTCCGCACTACCCTCTTCCACCTTCGAAGTCACGTCGGCCGTCCGTTGAAATAGGACGGTGGCGCCATCCAGGCTGGGGATTAGACCGGTATACCTTCTAGCGCTGGGCCTCTTTACGGTGAGATTGCAGGCACGCAGGAACTCTATCGCCGACTCGTGAAGGATGCCGTCGCTGGGCAGTATGAACCGTATGCCATTCCTATTGGATTCCAACGGTATGGATCTTCCTTTCACCGCTGTCTGACACTTCAACAACAGTCTCGATTCCCTTTGCCCTGGCGTAGGCCAGGCTTTCCTCAAAGTTGCGGCCGCAGACCTCCATCTCTATCGGCGCATCGCCCTTTCGCAGCTCGGCAGCCACATCACGGGCTCTCACGAAAGCCTCAGGGGTTCCGGGAACCACCAGCGTGCCTGGCTGGCCAGCGGGACCCTTGGCAACGGTAGACGGCCTCGCCAACTTGGCTAAAAGCTGCTCCATATCGTAGGCAAAGCCAAGGGCGGGCAAGTCGTGGTCGCTCCCCATAGCCCTGCCCAAATCGTCGTACCGGCCTCCCCCACCAAAGGAACCGCCGCTTTGAGCGTCCACAAGCTCAAACACCATGCTCGTGTAGTAGGCGATTCCCCGAGCCATGCCGAAGTCAATACGTACCGAGGTTCCACAGACCTCCTCACCGTCCAGGAGATCAACTACCTCTCTAAATCGGGCCAGGGCCCTGGAGTTTATGCCCTCGGAGCTCAGGAGCGTTTCTGCTTTTGTCAGGGATGTTTGAGGGTCTCCCTCAATAGAGGCCAGCCTCGACGCCAATTCTAGGGCCCGTGTCACCTTTGCCTGGTCTTCGGTGCCTCGAACCTTGTTCAGTAAGCGCTCGGCCACTTCTTCCGGAGACCGTTGGCCCAGGGACCCCGGCTCCTCTTGTCCTATCATGCCAGCGATGAGGTCACGGGCTTGGTCCTCCTTCAAGTCATCTATCTGGGCCAGCACGGAGTCTGTCGGACTTCCATTAGAAAGCAGCCGGAATTTCCTGGCCTTATCCTGTACCGCCTCCAGCCCTTTAGTCCCCTGTTTCAACTGGCCTACGTTGCTCAGCACAAAGACCCTGGCACGCTCCGATAGGCCCAGGTATCCCGTCAACTCGTTGTATACTCCCAGGTCTCCAAGGACCAGTTGGACATTCCCTATCCCCAGGGCCGACAGGCCCTGAGATGCCAGGGCCAGTATCTCGCTGTCGGCCCTGGGATGCCCGGACCCTAAGAGTTCGACCCCGGCCTGGTGAAACTGGCGATAGTGCTCATGGTCTCCGCGGTATCTGAATACGGGACCACCGTACTGCGCTCGTAGGGGCAGTATTGGAAGCTGGCCTTCCTCTATGCATGAGCGGACTATGGAGGAGGTGAACTCAGGTCGGAGGCTGACCAGGTTGCCCCCGGGATCGGTGAAGGAGTACATCTGAGCGGCCATCTCACCGCCGCCCTTGCGCACGAACAGCTCGGTGGGCTCAAGTATCGGGGTGTCTATTACGCGGTAGCCGCGACTGGAAAAGAGGGCCGTCAGGGTCTCGTAGGCTCGCATTAAAGCAAACCAGGACCTCTCATTGAGGTCCCGCAAGCCCGGGAGTTTTCGTAATTTTTCCATGGCCCAGGCTACGATTGTATACCAGCGGCTTCCGTAGCTTCAAGCCGAACCCGTTCAGTCAGAGACGCTAGGGGTGTGACATCAGGCCACCGTCGAGGTAGATGGGCTGTCCTGTGGTAAACTCGCAGGCGTCGGAGGCCAGGTACACAACCAGGGGAGCAACGTCCTCGGGACGGCCCTTACGCTTCAAAGGAATGTATCGGACCAGGAGGTCTTTCTGGGCCTCCGTATCGGGTATATCTTCAGTGGTGAGCCAGCCCACCCCCACGGCATTGACCTGTACGTTGCGCCTGGCCCACTCCAGAGCCAGAGCCCGAGTGAGCTGCAAGACGGCTCCCTGACTGGCGCAGAAGGCAGCCGAGTTCCATAACCCGCGCTCGGCAAGGCCTGAGATTATATTTACTATCTTGCCGCCGCCCTGCCTCAGCATCTCGCGCCCGATTCGGCTGCAAAGCAGATAGGCTGCGCCAACGTTGCGCCGTATCACCTCGTCCCACTCTCCGGGGCTAACCTCCTCAAAGGGTCTGGCGAAGGGGGTACGAGAGTTGTTTATTAAAATGTCCACTCGCCCCCAAAGGGGCAGCAGGGCCTCCAGGGACCGCTCCACGGACGCGGGGTCGGCTGGGTCTCCAAAAAGCCCCAGAGCCTGGCCTCCAGCTCTGGCCACCTCCAGCATGCCGCCTTCCACCACGGGCTGGTGAGGTCCCAGGATGAAGACCTTGGCCCCCGCCTCCGCCAGGGCTCCGGCGAGGGCCGGAGTGATACCATCGCCTTCCCCTGCCAGGAAAGCTACTTTGCCGTCCAGGCGGTATTCGGGAATTACGGGCATCGCTACCTCCTTCGCAGCTCTTCCAGAGGTATGACTGGAGCGTGACCCGTGGGTGCGAAGCCTCCTGCTAGACCCCCGCCGTCGATGGTCATAGTCTCCCCGTTCATATAGTTGGAGGCATCTGACGCCAGGAACACGGCAATGGGGCCTATGTCCTCCGGTTTGGGGAACCGACCCATTGGGATAAACTCCGCCGCGCGGGGCAGGCTTTCCCGCATGGCATCGGCGCCTTTGGTGGGTATGAACCCGGGAACGATGGTGTTGGCGGTAACGCCATAGGGCCCCAGGCTCATGGCCAGGGTACGAGTCAGCTGTATCAGGCCACCCTTGCCGCAGGTATAGGTGTACATGTCCCGACCTCCCCGCGTCCCAAAGCCTGAGGCCACGTTTATTATTTTCCCCTGTCCCCGGTTAACCATGTGCTTGGCCACAGCCCTGGCGCAGTAGAAGGCGCTTGTCAGGTTGGCGTCTATTCCCAGCCGCCACTCCTCATCGGTCACATCCCAGATAGGGGTGCGCGGCGCTCCCAGCATCGCGGCGTTGTTGATGAGTATGTCCACCTTTCCAAACTCATCCAACGAGCGCTGCACCATGCTATTCACCCGGCCCGATTCAGTGACATCTGTGGGAACGGCCAGAGCGCGACGTCCCAGGTCTCGAACCTCTTGAGCCGTCTCCTCAATGGGCCCTGGTCGCCGCGACGCCAGCACAATATCGGAACCGGCCCGGGCCAGGGCGTTAACCATGGCTCGACCCAATCCTGTGCCACCCCCGGTAACTATGGTGACCTTGCCATCCAGGCTAAGCGCCTCTAGCATATATCCTCCTCAATTGGCGGGCCGTTGAGCCTTGGTTTGGAAGGTGACCTCCCCCGCTGGCAGGGTGGCCAGGGTGCCGTCATCGCGACGCAGTAGGAGATGTCCCATCTCGTCTACGCCCTCGGCGTGTCCCGTTACCACATCCTCTCCCCACTGGACAGCCACCCGCCTTCCCAGGGTCTCCAGATAGCCGCGCCACTCCTCAACGGGGGACTGTCCCTCCCCAAGGGCGACGTATAGTCCGTCCAGCTCGTGGAGCAGCCTCCGCAGCAGTCTGCCTACATTCACCTTCCGTCCCGTCTCCATATCAAGGCTGGTGGCAATGGCCGCGATCTCCGGTATAGGTCCAGGGTCCAGGGCAACATTGAGTCCTATACCCACGATGGCATGGCTGACGGAATCGCCCTCCAGGGCGTTCTCCACCAGCAGCCCACACACCTTCTTGCCTTTGACCATAACATCGTTGGGCCATTTGATGACTGGGTTCAGGTCCGTCTCCCTTTCGATGGTCCGTACCACCGCCAGGGCGGAGATGATACTGATATAGGACAGTGCCTGCAGACGTGGGTAAAAAACAACTGATAGAAGGAGGTTTCCTACACTGGAAACCCAGGGGCGCTGAAACCTGCCCCGGCCAGCCGTTTGCTGGCGGCATAAGACTACCGTACCCTCAAGGGTCCCGTGCCGGACCTCTTCTGCGGCCCGGTCCATGGTGGAGGGGAGTTTTTCATAGTATAGGATACGCCTTCCCACAACTCGGGTGTAGAGGCCCTCCTTCAGCGCCTCGGAGACAATGTTATCGGCCAAGATTCCTCATCGCCCAGCTATCAAAGTGCACGGTTGGGGCCCGACTCTAGTCGTCAAGGGGTATGGCCACAGAGATCCTGGGCTCCGTGCCAATAACCCGGGTGACGTGACCCTTCCCGGTCAGATCATCGGCCAGAAGGACATCGCCGCGCTCGAATCGTCTCACCTCGCCGCTTCCGACCTCGATTTCAGCCAGACCCGTCAGGGTAATAATGTATTGACGCCGGGGCGCAGGGTGCCAGTCCTGGACCAGTCCCACGGGTTGGCGTCGGAAGTTTATCTCTGTAGCACCTTGACTAAAAGACCCTGGAGTCGCCAGAGCGCTGGGCTGAAAGGGCACCTCCAGGTCCTCGAACCTGGACTGGCCATCCGCGCCTGTGTAAACGCGCACAAAAGCCATAGCTGTACCTCCTCATGTAAGGGACGAGACAGCGACATGCTATCAGGTTTGGTTGAGCCAATAAAGGTGTGCCGCCTTAGACAAACCCCATCGTTAAGGATTAACGAGGGCGGCGGCCAGACCCAGGAACAGCAGAAAGCCTAAGACATCTGTAACCGTAGTCACAAAGACGGCTGCCGAAACCGCGGGGTCCATCCCCAGCTTTCTGAGCATAAGGGGCACTCCCGCCCCCGTTAGTCCAGCGACAACCATGTTGCCCATCATGGCGATACCAAGAACCAAACCAAGGGTGGCATTTCCCTTCCAGACCCATGCCAAGACTCCCGCAGCTACTCCAAGCAATACTCCATGCATTAGGCCCAGTGCCAGCTCCCGCGTCAGGAGGCGGTAGCCCCGATCCCTAAAAATCTCTCCCAAAGCCATTCCGCGGACCACCAGGGTTAGGGTCTGGGTGCCGCCAATGCCCCCTTGCCCAGCTACCATGGGCAAGAATACGGCCAGGATTACCAACCCTTCAATGGTAGATTCGAATAAACTGATTACCAGGGCAGCCAGTACAGTGGTCCCCAGGTTTACGAAGAGCCATGGAAGCCGGCGCGCCACAGAGCTTTTCAGGGGACCAAATAGCCGCTCTCGCCCCAGCCCAGAGATGCGGTACATGTCCTCGGTGGCCTCCTCCTGCAGCACGTCCACTACATCTTCCACCAGGATAAGGCCCACCAGCTTCTGGCCCTGCTCGATTACCGGGAGGTAGTTTAGGTTGTATCTGTCCATCAAACGAGCGCTTTCTTCCTGATCGGTGCCCACGGGGACGGAGATGACATCACGATCCATTATGTCGGAAATTATTGCAGAAGGACGCGCCAGGGCCAGGCGGGTGACGCTCAAAGAACCCACCAGCTTGCCTTCATGATCCACTACATACAGGGACCCAATGTTCTCCACCATGGCCCCTTGAATGCGCAGGATGTCGAGGGCGTTGGCGGCAGTGGTATCCTCCCTTACGGAAGGGAAATCGGTGGTCATCAGCCCACCGGCGGTCTCGTCAGGGTACCTTAACAGGGCAATGACGTCTTCGGACGCGGTCATGGTGTCGAGGACTTCCTGGGACTGCTCTTCCGGCAACTGCTTGATAATATCTGCCGCTACGTCAGGACCAGCCTTGTCAAGGATGGTGGACAGGGTTTCTCTCTGAATATCTTCCATTACTTTGGCGGCCTCTTCGGGATCGAGGTGCTCCAACACCTGGGCTGTATCCTCGGGCGAAAGGGCCTCTAGCAACGTATCCTTGGACTCGGGGTAAAGGGCCACCAGCACCTCACCCTGGTCTGCGGGATGGAGCTTATTAAAGAGGTCTAAGGCAGCTTCCACATCTCCCGCGTCTAAATGGCCGCGAATGTGCTCAGTAATCCTTCGGGCCCGCTCCTCTTCCGTGAGCTGCTCCTCAAAAGGGACGTCTGCGGATATGTTCTGAAGATTGTCCATCCTTTACCTGAACCAGTTCGCATAGATCAATGGGCGCATCCATTCAAACGCCGCATTACAAATTGGGCTATTGGTCATGGAAGTCCTGCTATCATCCTACCCTGTTGGGCAACGGTAAGCCAAAGGGTTCTCAACCAGATACTTAGGCGTTCATGTATAGACGCTTAGTATGTAACACTGCCCTAAGGAGGCCCCAATAAGCCTTACATATCATTAGTCTAAGTAAACACTGGGACACTAACAGGCGAGAGCCATCCCCACGTTGGATGTTAAGAGCGGCAGCCGGTTGATGACCACCGACCACAGGATTTTACTAGTGACAGGCATCCAAACGGAAGCCTGTCTTTGGGCAAAACTTGGTTTCCGTAGTATATCACAGCCCTTGGTGAGCGTTGGCGAAAAATGGGGTGGCTAGGGGCGAAGGAAAAGATATCGGTTCCACTGGCGCCGGCTAATCCCTGAAGGAGAACTCCTCTCGCCATGCTATGTACTCCCTGAGACCCGCCGCTATATCGTGCTCCGGAGCGTATCCCAACTCCCGCAGGCGGCTTATGTCCATGGGCCCCCGGCCGTATCGTGGGGCTGGTGCTTTCCGAGCCTCGGGGCTTGGCTCAATAAACTTGACGGCTGGATAGACCTGCTTCATGGCCGTGGTCATCTCATCCAGAGTGACCTTATGACCTCTCCCAATGTTGTAGACGCCGTGATTTAGAGAGGGGGCGTCGAGGACTGTGCCAATGGCCGTGGCGGTGTCCAACACATAGGTAAAGTCTCGGTCGGGGGTGGTTCTGGAAAGGTCTATAGGCTCGCCTCGAAGGGCACGTCCCGTCCAGTCGTAAACCAGGGACATTACCGCTCTGTGGCCCGTTACTCGCTCCATAGGGCCGTAGGGGGAGGATAGGCGTACGCTCACCGTATTGAAGCCGTGGAGGTCTCCGTAGCGTTTGGTCAGCATCTCACAAGCGTACTTGCTGATGTCGTACAGGTTGATAGGAAACAGGGCCATTTCCTCCCTAAGGGGCTCATCGGCGAGTCGCTTGCCCGCGTACACTCCTCCAGAGCTGACATATAGGAATCTCTTTACCGACAACCGCCGGGCGGTATCTAACACGTTGATGGTCCCGCCAGTGTTTATGTCAACTACCCTATGGCTTTCGGACTTTTCGATGTCTGCTCGAGTTCCCGTATAGACCGCGGCGTGTACTATCTTCTCGATATCGTGGGAGGCGGCCACCTCTTCCAAGGCCGATCTATCGAGAATGTCGGATTGAATCCAGGTCACTTTACCTTTCCACGGGTCCAGATATTTGCGCACCATATCATCCGGCGGGGCTATGTCTAACGATATTACTTGATGGCCGCGCGCAGCTAAGACCCTCACTATATTGCATCCGACAAATCCGGTCCCACCCGTCACCAGGGTTGCCATATCTCCTCCCGTTATAGAGCCTTTGCTAGCACGATAAATATTAGCATGGTTCTTGAGTCATCAAAACATAACCCCCAAAAGTGTCATTTTGATGACCCGATTCTTTATTGACACCTGTAACCACAGTATCTACACTAGCCATCAATTCCCCACAGGTGGCATAGGGTTCGTAGCTAAAAAGGATAATTTTTACGCCTCCTCATCAACATAGGGCAATTTCCTTCTTAATGGACCCAGGGACAAAGGGATTGTTGCATGGGTAAAAAAAGGGTCGTGGTCATTGGGGGTGGGACGGGCAACCATACCACCCTGACCGGCCTGAAGAAAATGGACTGTAACCTTACCGCCGTGGTCACCATGAGTGACGACGGCGGAAGCTCGGGACGTTTAAGGGACGCGCTGGGCCAGCTGCCTCCTGGCGACATTCGCCAGTGCCTGGTGGCCCTGGCAGCCGATGACAGGGCTTCGGCACAGCTAAGGAAGCTCTTTAACTACCGCTTCACTGCTGGGGCGGGACTTAACGGCCACAGCTTTGGGAACCTGTTACTGTCGGCCTTGACGGAGATTACGGGCAGCGCCGCCGCCGCCATTATTGAAGCCTCCCGAATGCTGCGCATTAAGGGCACGGTACTACCCGTGACCCTCACCAGGTCGGTGCTGAAGGCCCGCCTCATAAACGGGACCGTGATTGAAGGCGAGTCAAGCATTGACCAGCGCATCGAGAGTCCGGAAGTACCTATCGATTACATCTATCTAGAGCCCAAAGCCTATTCCTACCCTCCGGTCCTAGAGGCCATTGAAACCGCAGACGCCATCGTCATCGGCCCCGGCGACATCTACACCAGTATCCTGCCCAACTTGCTGGTCGAAGACGTGGCTAGCGCCATCAAAAGCTCCCGGGCGGCAAAGATATACGTCTGTAATCTAATGACGAAGCCAGGTGAGAGCGACGGTTTCAGGGCATCCGACTTTATGCGCCTGGTATGTGAGTACCTGGGCACCACCCAGCCCCTGGACTACCTTCTGGTCAACAACGCTGAGTTCCCCGAAAGGCTCCGAGAGCGCTACCTGAGCTATGGACAGAATCCCGTTGAGCTGGATGA
>JAPULR010000214.1 GCA_027294635.1 Chloroflexota bacterium
GGCCTACGAGAGCCTGGCCCATATGGAGGAGGCCAAAGGGAAGGTCGAAGCGGACCCACGGTGGGCTGGAGAGTATCTACCAAGGGTTCAGCCGCTACTGGTCAACGCTAGAGACCAGATCATGAAGGCCGCGGACTTTGCGCCGCAGCCTTAGCGCAGCATCGTAGGTACCTACGCGTCACAGAGGCGTGCGTTAAAGAGAGGCCCTGTCCCTTTGCGCAATGGCTCTGATTGGTTAACCCTGTCGCTTCCAGGACCAGCGCCTCGGGTTTAGGAGTTAAGGCACCTCTGGGCTTCTTTGGAGATATACTCCCTAAGCTCGTTGGGGAGCGTGGGAAGGGTCCCCGCCACGGCGTTCTGTAGTATCCGCTCCGGCCGGGTACTTGATGGTATAAGGATGCTGACCCTTGGGTCTGCTAGGACCCATGCCAGGAGCGCTTGGGGCCAGGTGGTAATGCCAAATTCCGCAAGGGGAGTTAAGTCCGGTTGGTGGGCCACGTCCTTGGCCAGGGCTCCAGAGGCTAGTGGCCGCATTACGATTACACCTATGCCCAGCTCCTCGGCCAGGGGCAGCATCTCCTCCTCGGCTTCCCTCTCCAGGATGTTGTATGAGATCTGGATAGTGTGGATGCGGCGGGTCTTCATGATTTCCATCATCTCGGGAAACCCGGGTGGAAAGGTGTAGCTGATGCCGATGAGGTCGATTTTACCCCCCTCGCGGAGTTCCTCCAGGTATGGTAGATGAGTACGCCAGTCCACCATGTTGTGTATCTGAAAAACGTGGACATGGTCCGTTTTTAACAGCTCGAAGGAGCGGGCAATCTGACGGCGTCCCGTCTCCTTGCCCACGGCCCAGACCTTGGTGGCAAACTGGAACTGGTCCGCTTTTCCTTCCATGGACATGCCCAGGGCCTTTTCAGCCCGCTCATACATGGGCGACGTATCGATGAAAGTGGAGCCTGAGGTGATGCAGCTGTCGATGATCCGGCGACGGACGTCCAAGCCTTCCTCGGCCTCTACGTTGAAGGTGTTGGCGCTGCCCATTCCGATGACGGGCACCTCCAGGTCCACTAGCATTCGAGTGTTCACTATCTACCCTCTGGCTATTAAGTGCACGATTCCCTGGCTCTCAACAATTAGGAGCACCGCTCCGTTTCCTTCTCAATGTACTCCCTCAACTCCTGGGGCAGGACAGGGATTTCTCCGGGGAGGGCGTTTTCTATTATGCGGCTGGGCTTAGTAGTGGCGGGGATAGGTACGCTGACCCTAGAGTCGGCCAGGAGCCATGCCAGGGCGGCTTGGCCCCAGGTCTCTATACCGTACTCCTTCAGCGGAGTGAGGTCTGGCTGCCCTTTGAGGCCGGTAGCAAGGGACCCCTTACCAGTGGGCCGCATCACGATTACACCTATGCCGAGCTCCTCGGCCAAGGGTAGAACCTTCTCCTGCACAGCCCGGTCCTTTACGTTGTAAGAGATTTGAATGGTGTTAACACGGCCCGTTTTCATGATCTTCATCATTTCCGGAAACATGTCAGGGTAACCGTAAGTGATGCCTATAAGGCCTATCCTTCCCTCGGCTTTTAGCTGTTCAAGATACGGAAGATGTGTTTCCCAATCCACCAGGTTGTGTATCTGAAGAACGTGGATGTAGTTGGTCTTAAGGAGCTTGAAGGACTGGGCTATTTGAGCCCGGCCTGTCTCTTTGCCGGAGCACCAGACCTTGGTGGCAAGCTGAAACTTGTCTTGCCTACCGTCAATGGTATCTCCTAGAACCTCCTCGGCGCGGCCGTACATGGGGGAAGTGTCGATAAAGGTGACACCTTTGGTGAGGCACTGGTCCATGATCTGCCGCCGTACCGCGATGTCCTCCTCTTTGTGGACGTCAAAGGTGCCGGCGCTTCCCATTCCTATGGAACTTACCTCTAAGCTGGCCAGCTTGCGAAGCCTCATGGGGCTATTTCCTTGTGATGAATCGCTCAGATTTTTGGAATCGGAGAGTCCAGTTGGAGGTATTATACCCCAAAAGCCAAGGCTGCCATTGCACTCTTCAGAAGCGAAGGGCGTAGGGTTAGTGTGCTTAATATGCTAAAGTATAGGTAAATTTCGTTGTGCCAAGAAGTGGACCGGAGAGGCTTGCTATGACAAACCTTGATATAACTATGACCAAGACAGACCGTAACCTATGGAACGCCATAATAGGCGAAGCAATGGCCCTTCTCAAGTACAACGCCTACGCTATCAAAGCTTTGGAGGAAGGCCACCCGGAGATTGCCCAGATATTCCAGGAATCGGCGGGAGCAGAAAATATCCACGGCATGAACCACCTCCGGACGGCAGGAGCTATCAAGTCCTCCCTGGATAATCTGGTGGCCGTCGTCCAGGGCGAAGCCAAGGAAATCAACTCCCGTTACCCGCGTATGATCCGAGAAGCTCTAGACGAGGGCCGCCGAGATGCAGCTCGCGCCTTTACGATGGCCATGGACAGAGAGCGCTATCACTTGGAATCCTTCATGAAAGCCACGGATGACCTTCGTGCCAAGCTGGAGCGACAGCCGGATGAAGAGCACCCCGTGCTGGTCCCGTCGTCGTCTCCCCAGGTTGCTACCGTAGAAGCACCCGCCTCAGTTGACGGGGACGGCCAGCACGATGTCGTACACCTGACGCGGGTAGAATCAGAGTTTCCCCAGGCGGTGCGGGAGGTAGAAACGGAGCGGTGGCGTGTCGCGGCCTCCGGGCGTATCAGAGAGGTAGTTTTCGGCGCCCAGGATGGTCTGGTGAGCACCCTCGCTCTGGTCACAGCGGTGGCTGCGGCCGTTCCTGACGACAAGACCCTAGTGGTTGTAGCTGGCCTGGCTGGAGCACTAGCCGGGATGATCTCTATGGGAACGGGCACTTACCTCGGGTCCAAGGCCGAGAAAGAGGTTTTTCAGGCTGAGATCGAGAAGGAGGCCAAGGAGCTAGAGGAGAACCCCGCTGAGGAGATGGCGGAGTTGGTCTTCCTCTACCACCAGCAGGGCATGAGTTATCACGAGGCTAGAGAGATGGCGGAGCACATCGCCTCAGATAAGGAGCTGTGGCTCCGTACCCTGGTGGAGAAGGAGTTGGGGCTAGACCCGGACCTGGTATCCAACCCAATAAAAGATGCACTTACTATGGGTAGTACTTTCATAATTGCTGCTTTAATACCAATAATCCCCTACTTTTTCCTGGGCGGCAGCCGGGCTATAGGCATCTCCGCAGGCGCTGCGCTAGCTTCCCTGTTTGTTTTGGGGACGGCCAAGGGTCGGCTGGTGCAAAGGTCCCCCATATTGCAGGGATTGGAGATATTGACCATTGGTGCCGCAGCGGCGGGTATAGGATGGGTCCTGGGCGAGGTAATTCCGAAGATCGTTACCTAACAAAGGATGGATAGGTCATGAGCGATC
>JAPULR010000215.1 GCA_027294635.1 Chloroflexota bacterium
ATGCGCCAGAAGCCCACCCGGTTGCCGTAGTCGCAGTAGGAGTACTGCTGCACGTCGGGGTAGGGCATTCGAGGCCACGGATCGCGGAGGCCGTCGAAATCGGGGAGGTACTCATAGTGCTCCACGTTGGGTGCAACCCAAAAGGCCACGCGGGCGCCGTTGGGCCACTTGATGGGCGGACGGTCAATGATAGGGCTGTAGTCTACCCGATACGGGGGCAAAGGCATTGGGGTACCGCTCCCTTCGTGTGCAGCCTTCTAGCTTCGGCAAAGGGCAGTATACCCTCCAGGACCACCATGCGCCACAGCCCTTCCACTGGCCGGTGGGACGCGCGTAAAATATTAGGCCCCATAACAGGTTAGCCCATTTCTAACTGAGGTGATTCCTATGGCCATTGTTCATCGAAGGGTGTTCAATGCCAAGGTAGTCTCACGTATGTTATTGAGTAGCCTAAACTATTGATTTGCTGAGTCAGTGTTTCTGATGAGCCTATATCGAATTTGGCCAGGCGTCTATATATAAGACCATTAAATGGAGAAAACCTTTCCCGGTCCCTATGAGGTTCCGTCAAGACGTATAAATAAGGTCAGTCGGAGACCTCTACGCTCAATAGTAATTTTTTTATCGACGTAGTGTTCGCGTTGTCGGCTAGATTCAGATAGTGAACAACTGAATCGCTTCGTCTCTTAAGAACCCGCCGATAACCTGAATCGGACTTCCCAACAACCCCTTCATCTGGTATGAGGTGGTAACTCGGCCTTTTCCGCCCGAGTTCATGAAGTCCTCTAGGCTTGCTCCATAAACGATGGTTGAGACTTTGGCGTAATGACAGGCAGTGAAGCACATAGGGCAAGGTTCGCAGGTCGAATAGATTTCGCACCCTGTCAGATCTAGACTTTTCAGCTTCACGCAGCTTTCCCTTAGTGCTTGAATTTCCGCGTGGGCGGTGGGATCCATACTTGTGCGAGTCAGGTTATGGACACATGAGACCACCTCACCCTCCTTCACGAGGCAAGCCCCAAAAGGCGACTGCCCCTCAGTCGCCCCTTCATGGGCTTTCTCTATCGCCAGCTTCATGAATTCTTCCCTAGGCATAAAAGTCCTCCAATTACCCTCCAGGGATGTTCACTCAGGCCTAGACGGGTCCCACACGCTCAGCCGCATCGCGGGCCGCAACCAGGTACACAGGCTTGGGGTTCAGGGCATACTCACGCAGGCACGCCTCGGTGAACTTGATGGTGTGCGGCCCTCCGACCGCGACCGCCTGATCTATGATGTCGTCAAAGTCCTCGGCCGGAGGTGTGAGGTCGAGCGACAGTGACGGCGCCGTCGCGGAGTACCAGGCGTAGATGGCCGCACACGCCTGCCAGGCGTAGCGAGCCGCCAGCCGAGCATCGGACTCCAACAGGTAGGGCTTCAACATTCGTAGTGCGCTAGGTGCGGTTACCGTGTGCACAAATGCGACCAGCCCCTTGTGGTTCGCGAGATATATCTTTGCGAACGTCTCCGTGAGGTCCGAGATGAACTGAGAGAGATCGCCTACCGTGCCGACAAGGTCAATAGCTCCAGCAAATCCCGGCTCTTCATCCAGCCCCTTGACTTGCTCAGATATCAGTCCCCGAGCCTGAAAGTCAGGGCCGTGGACTCGCCGGACGTGCTCTAACGCGTCACTGGGCATCTTCCCGGCGTCCCGCTCGGATGGTTTCCCAGGCAGCACCTGATAGCGGGCGGCCCAGTAGCCCAGTCCCTGGGCCAGTTCGTGAATCCGATGCGTCGTCTGGGAGAGTGCCAGGCTGCGTACGGCGTGGCTCGTGCGGATCAGCCCGTGTGTCGCGGCTGACATTAGTGCTGGCGCCAGTTTTGGGATCCATTCCCTGACCACATCTTCCCAGGGTGCCTCCGTCAGTTCGCGATCGAAAAAAGCCACCCAATCGGCCACTCGGCTGACATCGCCAAGGGCTTCGCGCCATGTGTCGCGGGCGATAGGGCTCAGGGTCTCCGGACGGTCCTGGAGGCAACTCTTATAATTCTCAACCCAGGAAATGACCGACTCGCCACGACCCAGAGCAAACAAAGCATCCGCAGCCATTGGGCCGTGGTTCGACAGGCCTGGGCCAAACTCCGGCCCTGTACGATGCAGGATTTCGAGGGCGTCATCGATCGTGGCGCTAATGGAACACTCCTTTAGCCGGAATTCCCCATATCAAGCTGCCTGGACCCAAGCACCTCACCATCTCTCCTACATACGACTGAACCGCGTTCCCAAAGCTAGCGGATCTGATCCACTACGCCGATGTTGAAAACTGGACCATCAAGTAGGTCTTACTGCGTAAGACCCTCCCGCTGACACAGGAGCTACCGTCGCTCGGCGTAGTCTTGCCGCGCCCTGTTCAAGGCGGTCCGCCGGAGGGCCTGGAGCTCCTCTTTCTTGTCGCTGGACCAGGCCTGGGAAGACTTCATATTGACAAGGGAGCCCTGGAAATGTGGCATCACGTAGCGAGCAAGAAGCTCGTAGCTGTGGAATACCTGCTCCCGGGTAGCCCATTCGGTGGCCTGGACTAGCAAACCTCCAAAGCCGCCGCTCTCTTCGTCCAGGCGGTAGATAAAGTCCACCAGGTCATCGGGGGTGCCGACGCACCACTGGTTGGTCTCAATCATGTAGTCGATGATCTCGTCAGGTGGGCCCTTAAAATCGCTGGTGTTACCCAGGGTACTCTCAAAGTAGTCCCGCTGGTAACGACCCGCAGCAAATCTGGCTTGCTCTCGCGCCTCCTCTCGGCTCTCGGCCAGGTGTACGTGAATGGTTAGCCGCCATTCCTCACGATTCATCGTCTTGCCGTGCTCCGCCGCGGTGTCCTCCGCTATCTTCCAATACTCTTTCAAGGGTGGTCGGACCATGGGGTCCGAGGGATCAACGGCGACACTAACCCCGGCGCGGGGCATACTAACGGAGAGCACACCAGCGCCGTGCTTACCCGCCACCACCATACCCGAGGGGGACTGGGCTGCGGCCACGGCAATGGGCATATGGGGCCTGGTATATGGTCTAAGGTGAAGGAGGGTCTCCTTCAGGGTAAACCACTCACTCTCGTAGGTTATGGGCTCCGTCTCCGTCATCAGCCGGATGATAATGCCAAGGGACTCATCCATGCGCGATCGCTGAGTCGGTGGGTCTATGCCCATCATGTAGGCATCGGACACCAGGGCTCCCGGCCCTACACCTAGCATAACTCGCCCACGGGTCAGGTGGTCCAGCAATACCATACGGTTGGCAACCATCAGGGGGTGGTGATAGGGTAGACTGACAACACCCGTGCCTAGCTTGATGTTCTTGGTCCGCTCGGCGGCGGCAGCAATGAAAACTTCAGGCGAGGCTATAGTCTCCCAGCCAGCGCTATGGTGCTCACCGATCCACGCCTCGTCATAATCCAGACTGTCCAGCAGCTGAAGCAGCTCCAGATCACGCTCAAGAGACAGGGTGGGGTTCTCGCCCTGCCAGTGGAAGGGAGCCAAGAATATACCAAACTTCATTCTCTCAGGAAGGGCCATCTTTAGGTTTTCTCCCCTTATTGATTTTCCAAATGATAACTGCGAACGGTAAGGTAGAACGACTTACTCAAGCGCCGTGACTCTCTATCATCTTAAAGGGTTTGTCAGTGCTCTGCTCCTTGAAGGGAAGTTTTTCCGCCAGGGGCTCCCATCCCCTTCCTGGCTCCAGGTCAACGCCCAGGCCATCGGCGACACGGACCATGTAGGAATACAGAGCCACTATATGGACCATGTCAACAATGTCGGCGTCTTTCCAACCGTGGCTTCGCAGCTCTTCATGGTGGTCCGCCGTGATGTTAGCGGGGTCAAGGGTGAGATGCTCGGCAAACTCCAGCATGGCCACCTGCTTGGGAGCGAGACCGGCGTTCCTGTAGTCGGTGCCGAACTGACGCGCCAGCTGAGATTCGGGGTCCGCCCTACGCAGAGCCTCTGCGTGAGCTACCGTTCAATACCGGCACTTGTTTAGGGCTGAGACCAGCGTGGCGATCATCTGCTTTTCGGCCTCTGAAAGACCCGATGAGGGGCTTTGCATGACCGGTTTGTGATGGTTGTTAAGGCTTATCATGGTTTCGGGGCGCAGGCTACTCACTGCATACACATTGCTAATCCTGCCTCGCTCAGCCACCAACTGGTCATAGGCCTCCCTCAAGACCCCGCTGGCCTTCTCAAAGGGCACCGTCTTCACGTAAGGCACTGGACAACCTCCATGATTGCTATGCGTCAGCCTATTATAGGGCGTCCGGCCAGGACAGCGCAAAAAGCCGTGCCACCTACCCCTCAGTAGAGTTGGACTGTTATTGTACAAAGTGGTGTCGTGTCGAGCGGTAACGCCCTGTATGCCAGCGGCCTTTCTGCCCGCCTTTTAGAGTCCCTTTGGCCCTGGTTGAATTTCTGCCTGTACGGTAGATTAGCAACATCGCAAACTGCCGAATTGCAGCTTGGACTGTCTGAAACACGGCAGCGGGTAGTGTATGGGAGAGAACACATGAGTTTGGAGAGCCGGGAAGAGAAGATCACCGAGCTTAAAACCCCTATAGACGCTATGTACCTGATTCATAAGGCCCTGCGTGCCGAGGCCAAAGAGGCCGAGAGGATGGTATATGAGATAGATATGGGCGAAAGCCTTCAGTTTTTTAGGGCTATTTTTAATTAGTGGGCCTCGTTACTCGGATTTCACGCCTTAATGGAAGATGAGTTCATGACCT
This sequence comes from Chloroflexota bacterium, assembly GCA_027294635.1. Classification (GTDB taxonomy): domain Bacteria; phylum Chloroflexota; class Dehalococcoidia; order Lucifugimonadales; genus JAPULR01. The sequence continues at coordinate 4,755 of JAPULR010000215.1, forward strand.
CCTTCCTGTCGGACCTTCCCCAAGCCCGGGTCAACGAAGAGTCTCACCGCCGCCTAGAGCAACGCCTGGAGGAAGTAGAGACGTGCATGGATGAGGAGATCGGCAGGGCTCATGTCATAGCCCGGACGCAGCGCCACCTGTACGGACGTGTGGTAAGACTACAGATTGCCCAAGACGACCACCTGGAAGAGGAGTTCGTCCTACCCTTGATCCGGGAGCAACTCAACGAAAATCAACAAAAGATGATAGTCACAAAGATGTTGGTGGATGAAGAAGGGCAAAGTAAGTCCTGGATACTGGACTGGCTCTCCCGCCATCTAACGTCCAAAGAGCGTACCCTGCTTAAAACGGTAACCTCTTCTTAAGACCTCACAATCCTTGCCGGCGACACCGGTGCAAAGCTAATCATCCTCGGGCTATCCCTCGTACCACCCCGGCGAGGGAAACTCCCTTGCCTACCCTTTAACCCCTAGTCACTACCATCAACCAGCCGAGAGCCGTAGAGCCTTATGGCGTTGTCCCACAGTATCTTTCGCTTGGACTTCTCCGAGATGGGCTGGGCCATGAAGTCGGTCATCACCGTCCGTGGGTCCGGCGCGTCGGGATGGGGGTAATCGGTGTTGAACACGATTAAGTCGTCGCCGATAAAGTCCACGGCATACTTTAAACCCTGTTCGTCGGCGTCGGCGGAGATGATGCACTGACGCATGAAATACTCGCTGGTCTTAAGGGGCAACGGGTCGCTGCCGAGGAAGGCGCTCTGACGGCCACTAGCATGGTCATCCAGACGACCGAGCCAGAAGGGCACCCATCCCGCGTTGGACTCCAGCAGACCAAGGCGCAGCTTGGGGAACCGCTCCAGAACACCGCCAAAGACGAAGTGGCCGTAGGTAGCCATGTTGTCGAAGGCGAATCCGATGGCATGGTCCAAGGCACCGAAGGCCCCTTCCTGGCCCTTAATGGCCGCAAAGGGCTGGAACCGGCGCCGCTGGTATTCTCCGTGGATGGTGATGGGAAAGTCGAGGTCTGATGCCAGTTGCCAGAACTCATCATATTCCGGATGGTGCAGCCATTTACCCTCGGGAAGCAGCGGGTTGCGTACCGAGACAGCGCCCAACTGCTCCACGGCCCGCCGCGCCTCGGTCAGCATCTCCTGGACGCCTCCCGCCGGAAGGACTCCGGTAAACTTCATCCGCTTGGGGTCAACGCTGCAATATTCGTAGCACCAGTTATGATAGGCCCGGGACATGGCGGCACCAAGCTTGGGGTCCTTGAGAGCAACCTCGGCGGCAAAGTTCCCATTGCTTCCCGTAGGGAGAATTACCTGGATGTCCCAGCCAAACTTGTCCATCTCGCTGAGGCGGATCTCGGGTGACCACCACTGGCGCATGGCCTCGCCATACTTCTCCTCCATCCCTTCGTAAACCGAAGAAGGGTGACCTGTACGACCCTGGCCATGCTCAATTAACCGCCCATCGGGCTCGTAAATAAAGTTTATACCGTTCATCCCGATAACCTTGGGCACCTGGTCCCGATACTCCGGCTCCATGTACCGTTCCCAGAGGTACTGGGGCTCGTGCATGTGCGCATCCGCATCAATTACCTTGAAACCCTTCCACATTTTCCGCGTCCCCTCCCTGTCGGTATTTGTTCCTTATTCGCCCCTGGATTGTAGCGCACCACCAATATTCTGGCCACTGATCTATGGAACCTCTGCCCAGTGAAGGCATCTGGTAGATAAATGGACACCCCTATTGGCCGATGGTATTATGAGGCCGCTTTTGGATTTACTTAGCGTTCATTTAGTGCAGGGAGGAGAAATCATGGCAACTAAGGGTCTCGACTACTCTGAGCTCTACGCCAAGGACCTTCCTCCTGCAGCGGGCCCCTGGGAAGGTGTATACCCGTATAACTTCACCACAGGGCACGGGAGCCCGGACCTGATACCCATTGACGGTTTCATAGAGTCGGTCACCAGGGCCTTGAAAAGGGAAGGCCGGAACCTGGCGGTCTACTACTCCAACGGTGGCCCAATGGGCAACCTGGCCCTGCGTGAGTTCCTGGTGAAGAAGCTGAGGAAGTACCGTGGCATCAACGTCACCGTAGACGAGGTGATGATCTGCTCGGGCTCTACCCAATGCATCCTGCTGATAAACGAGACTCTCCTTGAGCCAGGAGACACGGTAATTACAGAGATGTTCACCTACGCCGGGGCACTTCGCAACGCCCAGCGACGCAAGGCCAACACCATAGGCATCCCCCTGGACGATGACGGCATGCGAGTGGACATCCTGGAGTCCACCCTGGCAGACCTCAGGAGTAAGGGGATAAGGCCCAAGTACATTTACACTATCCCCACCTGCCAGAACCCCACCGGCACCAACCTGCCCATGGACCGACGCCGTGAGATGCTTCGCATCAGCCAGGAGTACGGAGTGCCCATCTTAGAGGATGAGTGCTACGCCGACCTTATCTTCGATGGAGAGTGGGAGCACGCCATCCGCTCCCTTGACGATACCAACCACGTCCTTCACATAGGCTCGTTCTCCAAGTCACTGGCGCCCGGCGTGCGGTTGGGCTACATCGTCGCGCCCCAGGGCGTGATGAACCAGATGCTTGCCAGCAAAATAGATGTGGGCACTAACATGGTAACCCCGTTGATGGTGGCCGACTTTCTAGAGAACAACTACGAGGAGCACATCGAAACAGTCCGGGACATGCTTCACAGAAAACGCGATGTCCTAATAGCTTCCGTAAGGGAGCACTTCGGTCCCACGGTGGAGTTCTACGAGCCCCGCGGGGGCATGCTCATGTGGTTCAAATTCCCCGAGGGCGTCGACACCAGCAAGCCTCTGGAGGCCGCCAAAAAAGAGGGGGTCATCTACAATCCAGGCGCAGATTGGTCTGCCGATCCCAAGAACCACGGATCCAACTACATACGGATCTGCTACGGCCTGCCCAGCGAGGACCAGATCCGAGGCGGTATCGAACGGCTGGCTAAGGTCTTCCACCAGGAGGTGGGGATACCCTAGGGGCAGCCCCTTTCCAAGGGACTCAAGAGGCGGCAGGCAGCTGCCTCCAAAAGCAAAAAGCCTGGGAACAGTCCCAGGCAGTAGTGAGCCTTACTATGACCATTGCTAATGTTCAGCCTTTTCCCGGATTCAACTGTCTGCTGGGCTAACCAATGAGAGGGGGAACGGTGAATCGCTTCCCCCTCGGTATCATTCCTTCGAAGCCGGCTTCCAGGAAACCAGGACCGGCTCCATAGGAGGAGACCCTCTTAGACGCATGCCTTCCTCAAACTCCTCAAGCTCTTCTGCTAACACCTGTCCCAAGAGCCGGTCTTTGGGGCTGCCTTCTGTTAGAAACAGTCGCTCCCTTAGCTGGTTCCACCCCTCTTCCAGGTTATCGAACCCCGCAGGGTCTTGAGGCGGCAGGTCTTCCATCTCGCCCTCGATCCGCAGCTCCCTGAGCACCTCCTTAAACTGAGGAAGGCTGGGGAGCCACAGGCGCTCTTCCCCATGCACTCGTTCCCACAAGGGATATATACGCCTCTGGGGCGGTTCCCGAAAGATCACAACACAGACCCACTCCTGGGCATGGGCCTCCAGTTTCCGTACGAAGGCGCCTATGTCTTGCACCGTGTAGAAA
>JAPULR010000216.1 GCA_027294635.1 Chloroflexota bacterium
CCATCGGGAAGCCTTCACGTACATATGTTTCGAAGGAGTCAGGATTTTGCCGCTTGAAGTTGTCCCAACCCTGGGTCCGCTGTATTGACCCTGGGGACACCGTATTAACGCGGATGTTGAAGCGCACAAGCTCCAGGGCGAGGCGCTCCGTTAGAAATATCACCGACGCCTTGGCCGCTCCATACTGGGCGGTGCCCACCAACTGCGGAGACCAGCCAGAGATGGAAGCTACGTTGACTATGGCGCCTCCGCCGCGACCCTGCATATGGGGCGCCGCCAGCCGGACCAGCCGCACGCCGTGAAGCAGAGTCAGGTCAAAGGTCCGGTGCCACTCCTCGTCACTAGTCTCAAAGATGGTCTGTCCACCCGTCGACCCTCCAACGTTGTTCACGAGAATATCGATGCCACCCAGCTCCTCCACACAGCGGTCAACGAACCTGGCGGCATCCCCGGCTTGAGTTACGTCGGCCTGGACCGCAGTTACCTTAGCGCCCCTTCCCTCCAGGTCCTTTTTCGCTTCTTGTAAGTGCTCCTGGTCACGCCCACATATCCCCAGGTGGCATCCCTCGTCGGCGAAGAGTTGGGCCGTGGCCAGGCCGATACCCTTGCTCGCCCCGCTCACCAGGGCAACCTTGTTGCTAAGCTTCAGGTCCAAGCAACACCTCCAGATTAACATAATGCAGATTTTTCACTATAGAACTCCCTGCCTGGACAGGCGAGGTAGACAGCACGTCAAAGTATGGGTAGACAAGGGTAGACAGTGACTAATACCAGGCAGGAACCTAGGCTTTATTGCCACTACGGAAGGCTTCTTTGGCCTGGGCCAGGTTGGAGGGCTCCGCCAACAGGTCCACGACAGTCCACGCCATGGCCGTGGCCCCATCAATCATGGCCTTATGGGCCGCTTCAGAGCCGGCGTAGGACTCAAACTCCACGGTGTGTATGGGAACCCCCGGAGGCGATACGGCGATAATTGGGTGGATTCCAGGAACCATTAAGCTGACGTTACCCATATCGGTGCTGCCAAAGGTCTTGTCTTCGTAGGGCTCCATGCTGCGTCCCAAGGCTTCCAGGTTCCTGGCAAAAAGACGTGACATAACGTTATTGTTGTTCATGGTGCTGTACTGGGGTTCGCTCCAACGGTACTCCAGGCGGGAACCAGTCGCCTGGGCGCCGGCCTGAAAACACCCGATTACCCTCTCTTTCAGCACCTCCAAATACTGGTCATCTGCGGCCCTGATGTAAAACGTGCCTGCGCTGTGGGCCGGTACCACATTAGCCGCCTGGCCCCCATCGGTGATGATACCGTGGACCCGGCTACTGTCAGCTATATGCTGCCGCAAGGAGTTGATAGCGTTGAAGGAGATTATCATGGCCTCCAGGGCGTTGATACCCTGTTGCGGCGCTCCGGCGGCATGGGACGCTTTGCCGTGAAACTCGACCTCCAGAAAAGCAATGGCCATAGCGATACAGCCAGCGGTATTGTAGGAGCCGGGATGAACCATCATAGCCGCATCCAGGTTGGAGAAGGCGCCATTTTGGGCCATCAGGATCTTACCGCCCTTGCCCTCTTCACCCGGCGTACCGATGACGTGAATGGTGCCTCCCAGGGAGTCGGCCACCGCTTTAGCGCCCAGACCAGCGCCCAGGGCCGCTGTGGCTATGATGTTGTGCCCACAGGCATGGCCCATTCCAGGCAGGGCATCGTACTCAGCGATGATGCCTATATGGGGGTCGCCGCTGCCGTAAGTCGCCTCGAAGGCGGTAGGCATCTCGTAAGCGCCGCTGGTTACGGCGAATTCCTGTCCGCTTAGGTACTCCGCTAACCAACGGGCGGACTGCTCTTCCTGAAGAGAAAGCTCCGGGTTGGCATGGAGCCGAAGTGAAAGGTCCGTCAGCTCCTGCCGGTGAGCTTCAATCTCCCGCTGGGCCTGCAGCTTAAGATCCCGGGCTCTACCCATCGCTCGTCCTGTTCAAGCCTCCGCCCGTGTCCTAACCCTCTACTTTTATCTTACGCCGGCGGGTAGGTTTATCTTCCTCTGACTCTTCAACCCTCTCAATGGCCTGGTCTAGAAGGCTGCGCATGGCTAGCAGCATCTCTTTGCCAGCGCTCCGAACGTGTTTTAGCGTAGATTCAGGGACTAGCTTCAAGTTCGCCGGCCTCATGCGAATGGTAATGCCATCCTTGGAATCATAGTGTACTTCGACAAAGGACTGGGCCATGTTATTCCTCCTGCCGTCCGTTGAAATTAGCGATCTTATTTCTTGGACTTCTTACTTGTCTTCTCAAAGCAAATCTTGAGGGTGTCACCCTCCATCTTCGCCTCTTCGATTGCGGCGCCTGCCAGCATCCGCGGCAGTATGATGTTGCGCCTGTAGGCGCCTGCCTGAATGGTTAACTCGTCGCCCTTTTCTATCACCGAGATGTCCTCCTTAGTCGTAAAGGGAATCTTGACCACTAGGCAGTTCCTATCTCCCTCCCTGATTATCTCTTGGACAGTTTCCGTATAGAACATCTGGGCCGGGTCCTCATCCTTGAAAACGTGAGTAGCCAGGCGGTCCAGGGACTCTAGCCCCGTTACCTCCTGCTCCATTAGCGGAGCCCTGAAGAGTGGAATGGGGTCAAAGGACTCGTGTATCAGCTTGATATATTTCTCCTGAGCCTGCCTCCAGTTGGCTAGAAAGGTGCCGTCAACGCCCTCGGGAATGATTCTGTTGCACACGATGAGGTCAGTGTGATAGCCGTAGAGGTTTAGGTAGGTGAAGGTTCGCTGGGCCTCCTTAATCACCATCTTTTCCGGGTTGACCACCAGCCGTATGGAGGACGTGGACCGGTCCTGAAGCAGTTCCCGCATCTCCTCCAGCTCGTTGTAGAGGCTCTGTATGCTGTCGAAAACCTTTACGCCAGGCACGGGAAGGCGCAGGACTCCTCTAACCAGAGGCCCTACCGCCGCCGCGACCCTGCGTTCGAGAGGGAACAGGCGGTGCATGTACCACTTGGCCATGTCGGGAAAGCTGAGAAGCCGAAGGGTTTCAGCGGTGGGGGCAGCGTCCACTACCAGCAGGTCGTAATCACCGGACTTGTTGTGACGGGTGATGTACAGAAGAGAGGCCAACTCGTCCATTCCAGGGAGGACGGCTAACTCCTCAGCCACCACTTCATCGGCGCCCTGCCAGCGCATGAGGGCAGAGAGCCACTGCTGGACAGTCTTCCAGTGGATGTCAAGCTCCTGCAACACGTCCACTTCCTGGGCCCAGAGGTTGGACGAAAGGCTCACGGGTTGACTATCCAGGGTCACGTCAAAGGAGTCGCCCAGGCTGTGTGCGGGATCGGTGCTCATTACCAGGGTTCGGTAGCCACCCTGAGATGCCTTCAGGGCTGTAGCCGCGGCGATACTCGTCTTACCAACGCCACCCTTACCTGTATAAACGATTATCCGCACAAGAGCCTCCTCAAAACATCGGGGCTTCAACTCAATTATAATCACTAGCCAAGATGGGCCACAACATAAAGGCATCCAAGACCTGTCCGGCACTTCTGGCTTTATTAGTATCCTCGCTATTTCTCCTGTCATCTGCAGGCTGTGGTGGAGGCGGACAGGAGGTGCTGGTGTTCGCCGCGGCAAGCCTACGGGACGCGCTGATCCCCCTTGGCGAGGAGTTCGAAACTAAACATAACATAAAGATCCGGTTCAGTTTGGGAGGATCAGTCACCCTGTCCCGCCAGCTGGAGCGTGACGCCCCAGGGGACCTGTTCATCTCCGCCGGCGATGGCCCCATGGACAACCTGGAGGAAGAAGGGTTGCTGACCCCCGACACCCGCACAGCACTACTGACCAACCGACTGGTAGTGGTGGTACCGACGGACGAGGAGGATGAAGCAGCTACCCTCGATGAGACCCTGGCCCGCAGCAACAAGATTGCTCTGGCGGACCCAAAGCTGGCTCCGGCGGGTCAGTACGCCGAGGAGGCGCTGCGCAACCTGGGTCTGTGGGACGAGCTAAAATCGAATCTGGTATTCGGCGGAGACGTACGGACCGCCTTGGCCTACGTGGAGTCGGAAAACGCAGATGCAGGAATTATTTATCTTACCGACGCACTGAACAGCGACGGGGTCCGGATAGCCCATGAGGTGCCCCCAGAGTCCCACTCGGCCATAGTCTACCCAGCAGCGGTCCTGAGCCGGTCCGACCGCCAGGAAACCGCCGCAAAATTCCTGGCCTTTCTTCAGCAGGAATCCTCTCGGGCCCAGTTCCAGCGCCATGGTTTCGGCGTTCGGGATACGCGGTGAGCTACAAGCCGTGTATTGTATACTTCCTTCCGAGTTCTATAGACACGATAAGGTGGAAAAACCGCTCGGTGAAGGTGTGGCGTGCTCTCCTCTGACGAGTTTCAAGCCCTTCGACTTTCGCTACAGGTCGCTTCCCTGGGTACCCTTCTGGGGTTACCCATAGCCCTGGCTATCGGCTGGGTGCTCGTAAAGTCCTCCATCCGCGGCAAGGTTGTGCTGGACACCCTGGTCTCCTTCCCCCTGGTCCTGCCTCCGGTTATCACCGGCTACTTCTTGCTGCTGATGCTGGGCAGGAACGGCCCCATTGGAAGCTTTCTGCACGATGCTTTTGGCGTAGACCTGGTGTTCACCTGGGTAGCCGCGGCGCTGGCGGCGGGACTGGTATCCCTGCCTCTGATGGTGAGGGCTATCGAGGTGGCCATAGCCGGGGTAGACCCACGGCTAGAGCGGGCCGCTCGAAGCCTGGGGGCGGGACCGCTGCGAACCATCGCCACCGTTACCATACCGCTGGCCTACCGCGGCATCCTGGCCGCTGCCTTGCTGGGTTTTGCCCGGGGGCTGGGCGAGTTTGGAGCAACCATTGTCGTGGCGGGTAACATCCCGGGCCAAACGCAGACTATACCCCTGGCCATGTTCACCGACCTGCAGGCTGGGGACGACGGCGGCGCCGTACGCCTGGTGGTTCTGTCTCTATCTCTGGCCCTGATTAGTCTCTCCATCCACCATGTTCTGGTACGTCGGAGGGGACTGCTGAGGCGCCCATGGGCGACGTCCTAAACCTCCGGCTGCGCAAAAGCTATCCAGGTTTTGAGCTGGCGGTCTCGGCATCGTTTCCATCGGGTATCGTTGCCATTTTCGGACCGTCGGGGAGCGGCAAGACAACCCTCCTCAACTGTGTGGCGGGCCTAGTCTCCCCCGATGAAGGAGAGATCAGCCTAAACGGGCAAACGCTTTTTTCTACCGCCAAGAAGGTGGACCTCCCGCCTGAGCGGCGGCGCATCGGTTACATGTTTCAGGACAGCCTCCTCTTCCCCCATCTAACGGTCAAGGAAAATATCCACTACGGCTACAGGTTAACCCCACCCCAGATGCGCAGAATCAACCCATCCAAGCTGGTAGAGCTATTAGAGCTTGGCCCCCTAATGGACCGCCGCCCCGAAAGCCTGTCGGCGGGGGAGCGCCAGAGGGTGGTGCTGGCCCGGGCCCTGGCCACCTCTCCCAATCTCCTGCTGTTGGACGAGCCGCTGGCCTCGCTCCACACGGGCATCAAGGGCCGCATCCTCCGCTACCTCAAGGCGGTGGACCGGGAGCTGGCCATACCCATGATCTACGTCTCCCACTCCATATCCGAGGTTCTGACTCTGGCCCACAAGGTCCTCATTCTAAACCGTGGCCGCCAGGTCGCCTACGACGAGCCCCGCAGAGCCCTTAGTCAGCCGGCGGTTATACCGGCGGTTGATGTGGAATCTTTGGAGAACCTGTTCGACGTTGAGGTGCTGGAGCACCGTCCCTCCAGCGGCATCACCCTGGCCCGGCTCGGAGAAACCATCCTGGCTTTGCCTCATATGGGCCAAGAAACCGGAAAAGTAATCTCCATAGCCATAAGGGCGTCGGACATAATTCTCGCGTCGGCGAAGCCTGAAAAGATTAGCGCCCGCAACATTTTGAAGGCCCGCATCGAGGAGATCCATTCCCTGGGGCCCAGGGTCCTGGTCCAGGCGCACCTGGACCAACCGTGGCTTGTTGAAATAACCCCCGACGCGCTCACGAATCTCGATCTACGAGAAGGACAGGATGTCTACCTTGTAGTGAAATCCAGCTCCATCATCATCCTGGACTAGACAGATCGCAGCAAGATTATGGGTACCCACGGGGCACCTTTGTCTACCTCTCGCAGCTTGACGGGGTACTGGAATGGGGTAGACTAAGCCCTTAAACCACGGCACTACAAGGAGGACAAGTAGTAATGAAACTGCCCTTTGGTGTCATTGACTCCGACGGCCACATAAACGAGCCCGAGGATGAGCTAAGGACCTACATTGAGGGTCCCTACG
>JAPULR010000217.1 GCA_027294635.1 Chloroflexota bacterium
GAGCAGAAGGTTACTTCGTTGGACCAGCAGCTTGGCCAGGGCCACTCGCGCCTTTTCTCCACCCGACAACACGGATATAGGCTTGCGGACGTCGTCGCCGCTGAACAGGAAGCCACCGAGGGTGTGCCGCAGGTTCTGGTCCGATTCCTCGGGCGCAGCCTGCTGAAGCTCCTCGATGATCGTGTTGCGAGGGTTCAGGAGCTCCAGCACATGCTGTGCGTAGTAGGCTGTTATCACGTTGTGACCAGTCTTTCGCTCACCCTTCTCAAAGGGAAGGACGCCCGCGAGGATCTTCAGCATGGTGGTCTTGCCGGCGCCGTTGGGTCCAACCAGGGCGACCCGGTCACCGCGCATCAGGACCAGGTTCAGACCGCGGTAGATGGAATGCTCGCCATAGGACTTGCTCACGTTGGTAAGAGAGATTGCCTCAGCGCCACTGCGTGACGGCTTCGCGAAGGAAAAGTGGACCCTCTTGCTCGCCCTGGGCAGTTCAATTTTCTGTACCTTCTCAAGCTGCTTCAAGCGGCTCTGGACCTGACTGGCTTTCCGGGCCTTGTAGCGAAATTGCTCGATAAAGCGCATCTGCCTCTGGAACTCGCGCCCCTGCCTGGCTGCGGCTGCCTGTTTGACCTGAAGGGAGCGCTCGCGGGCGATGAGGTAGTCGTCATAGTTGCCCCTGAGGAGCACCACCTCGTCTGGCTCAATGGCCAGCACTGTGGTTGCTACCTGGTTCAGGAAAGCCCGGTCGTGAGAGGTGACGACTACCGCGCCACGGAAGGCGGTTAGGTACTTCTCAAACCACAGGTTTGCGTCAAGGTCTAGGTGATTAGTTGGCTCGTCCAAGAGCAACACATCCGGCTTGCTGAAAAGCAACTTGCCCAGCGTAGCGCGCATAAGCCAACCGCCGCTGAACTCGCCGAGGGGTCGGAAGAAGTCGCTTTGCTTAAAGCCTAGCCCGGAGAGGATCGCCTTGGCCTCGTGGTCCCTGTATCCTCCGCCTGCTGCCTCCAGTGCCATGTCAAGCTGGCTGAGCTCTCGTAGCAGCTCACCCTGTTTGTCGGAGCCGATATCCGATGAAAGGGACTCATGGGTGGCGGCGATCCTGTCCCTAAGAGCGGTTACCTCTGAAGATGCCTCCAGCACATCTTGGAGCAGGGTTTTGTCAGAGAACCAACCAGACTCCTGCTTGAGATAGCCTATAGTTACGTTGCGTTGCCTGGAAATGCTCCCAGTGTCCGGAGAGGTATCGCCAGCCAGGATGTCCAGGAGGGTGGTCTTGCCGGAACCGTTGGAGCCTATCAGCGCAATGCGGTTTCTGGCCGCGACGTTGAGGGTGAGACCACTGAACAGAATCCGGTCTCCGTAGGCCTTGCCGATGTTGGAGGCATTTAGCATTTTGACCTGTGCAGTTAGATTAATCTCTTACCACTTGAAGAGTGGTGGGAATTGTGGGGGCATCGACGCACAGCATACCTTGGCAAGGGCCTTTACATGAGCTTCCCCTGGGCCTACCTAACAGCGAAGCTTGGCAGGCTTGCGCGAAATCTGGAAACCTGCCAGCAGACGTCCCGGTAGCTCCGTGGCAGGTTGATGATTCAAAAACCCCGCGGATGAAGAACGTTGGTGGAGCGGTCACGCGGCCCGCGAGCCCGGGCTTGACGCGAATCGAAAGATGCGCCCCGTCTTTGGGGCCTGGTCCTCCCGCTTGATGAACTGGTCTGAGGCGTTCTGCCTGCGGTGCGTCTTCCGGGATTTAAGGTGCTATTTCCACGATGCTTGTCCGGGGCTTGTCGCGGCCTTTGGCCGTCCGTGTTCCGGTGGGGTCTGCTGTTGTTGCTGGGCCTTGGGCGTTCTTCTGGGAACTGATTCTCCGGAGCAAAATTTCCGTAGTCGAAGCCGGGCAGACGCCGCCGCTCGATACGCGCGCCCAGTTCCTTCTCCACCTCACGAATCATGGGACCATCCGTGGCCGTTGCTAGGGTGAACGCCTCGCCTGTATGTTCGGCCCTGCCGGTGCGGCCGATCCGGTGGGTGTAGGTGTCTGAGGTGTTCGGAAAATCAAAGTTGATTACATGGGAGACCTCGGGGACGTCGATACCGTGGGCGGCGATGTCGGTGGCCACCAGGATGCTGAATTTGCCGTCGCGGAAGCCATTCATGGCCCGTTGGCGGGCATTTTGAGACATGTTTCCCTGCAGCGCCGCCACCTGGTGCGACTTTTTGGCCAGGTCCAAAGCCAGGTTCCGGGCCCGGTGTTTGGTGCGGGTGAAGACCAGGATCCGGCCCGTGGCAGTCTGCTCTAAAAGGGCCAGCAGCAGATTCTTTTTGAGTTTCTCCGGCACCGGGTAAAGGGCGTGAGAAACGGTTTTGGCCGGGGCGATGTCCCCAATCTGAACCAACACCGGATCCTTCAGGATCTTCACTGACAGAGAGCGGATCTCGTCGGGCATGGTGGCCGAGAAGAAAAGGGTTTGCCGCATGGCCGGGACGTGCCCCAAGATGCGGCGTACGTCGGGCAGGAACCCCATGTCGCACATGGTGTCGGATTCGTCCAAGACCAACACCTCAACGCCCGACAGGTCGATGTCCCCTTCGTTCACATGGTCCAGCAGCCGTCCGGGACAGGCGACTACCACCTGGGCCCCACGCCTCAGTCCGGCCAATTGCGGGCCCTTGCCGACGCCGCCGTAGATTGTGACACTCTTTACACGGAGGTGTTGCCCAAGTTCGATGAAGCTCTGATGGATTTGCTCGGCCAGCTCCCGGGTTGGCGCGATGACCAGGGCCCGGATACCCCGTTTGTGAGGTGTACTGACCAGACGATGGAGGATGGGGAGAGCGAAGGCAGCGGTCTTGCCGGTCCCGGTTTGAGCCAGTCCCAATACGTCCCGGCCTTCCATGGCTACCGGGATTGCCTGTTGCTGGATGGGGGTGGGCTTGGTGAAGCCTACCGACTTGATTCCGGCCAAGACTTGAGGGTGGAGGGAAAACTGTTGGAAACTCACTGAGAGGGCCTACTCCTTGACTGCATTACCGAGCCAAGTCGCACTCTCAGCCCCGTGGTCACGGTCAATCTGGTCTAGCGGGATGCCATCTGGTATTTACTTTGTCTAGTATAGCATGTGATGCGGCTTCCAAGCATGCCCTGGAGAACTGCTGACGGTGCTTGGTGGTGCCAGAGGCTAATGCCACGGAGGAGGCGGGCCAACTGGTACAAAGATTTCCCGAGCTGTGGTCTGGTGCCACTTTGCAGGAGCGTAACAAGCTCCTGGTGTTGAGGCTGGAGGCCGTGTACGTAGACGACAAAGATGCCAAAGCTGTGGTAGCCCTTCAGCCCAAGCCTGCATTCAGGGCTGTCTTCCAGGTGGCGACTACGAGGGCAGGTTCAGGCGTGATTTTAATAAAAGAGCCTCCTGATCAGTCCCAGAAGGCTCTTTCGCCGTGTTTATGGTGGAGACGGGGTTGAACTCTACCGTACCTGCGGTCTGGCAGTGCTATTTATAGCTATTGCCGTGAAGGCAAGGAGCTATTCCGCGGCCACCGCTTAATCCCTGAACTTTCCTTTTCTGGTCTTCTGGCAAGTTTCGAACTGTTGTGTGTCATGATCCCCAACAAGGTACGCAAGCCTGATGGTCCTCCCATCTTGAAGAGATTCTGTATAATACTGCCACGAGGCTGGGCAGGACTGAGGTGAAGTTTAGGGGCCCAATACCTCATTCGCCCTTATCTCCTGTCGCTAGAGCAACTTTCCCTCTCAGATTGTACATCTTACCCCTTTAATGATCCTGTCGCTGTTGACGAAGCCACTCATCTTGAGTGGGCAAATTCTCAGGATCCCTTGGCCTCATATAATAGTAGTAAGGGATCATTGGCTTGTACAACTCGTAAATCCGCCTAAGCTCTCTTACGGGTTCCTCATGGGCATCTACCCGAAGATCGACCCAGGGATAGGATTCCTCACGGTAAACCGTCAGGACAGCCGAGCGTTGGCCCTGCGGCTGGCCGCCCGCCTCCCCACCAGACTCAAGGACCGATAGCAAGCGGTCTTCCAGGTTTTCAGTCTCCCTTAGCTCAAAGGTATGAGCCATCGCTTCAATCACTCCCTCTCCTACCAGGGAGTTGCCCATCACGACCCATCCTTCCCCCACCAGATGACCAGCCCAGTGTCTCGCTTTATCCCCGGTGTAGACGGCTGTTCTTCCTCTGTGGTCGACGATACCTATCTGTCGATAATCCGTATGGGGATCAGTGTCACGAACATTGGACAAAGCTTCATCGGGGGAAGATCCTGACTCCAATAGAGACATGATCAGAGGACGAAGCCGAGGGTCGCCGTAAGCCTGGCTTGCCATCGCTCCCACCCCAGACTTTATGGCTGGACACGTACTTCCGACCGCCAGCGAGTAAGTGGCGATTGCCACCCCTAATGCATTGCTACGCTGACATCGGGCTAAAATTGTAAAGGTATTCCATTCGATGCCTCGACGTAATCTCACACTCCATCCTCGCCTTGTCATAATCTTAAATTTGGTTCAAGGAGCAACGCCTGATGATGCAATTCTTTTACTGAAACTCCCATTTATAAATACACGAGATTCACCGTTCTACCGTTAATGCAGGATTGGAACATAGGCCCTATGAGAGATTTGCTTGAAAATTACAGACCAGAGGATAAATCTGGCCAACTGGCCTGTAGGTCAGCCACCGGCTAAGACCGGCGCCCCAGACCTTGAAAATGGAGTTATGAGGCTGACTCCTGCAACCCCTGCCAGAAGCCAGAGGTATGTTCTAAGTAGTGAGCAATGTTAACTCGCTTAAAAGACCCAGCGATCTCTTCACGTGCATATCTCAATACATCGGCCTCGTTTACGGTTTTCACCGTTCGCCCCTCCATCAGGACAGCACCGTCTACAACCACTGTTTCCACGTCGTTACCCCGTACATAAAATGCGATCATGTTCGCAGGGTCCTCGAAAGGAACCAGGTGGGGCTGGTCCAAATCTATAAGTATTATATCTGCCTTCTTCCCTACCTCAAGGGAGCCAATCTCCTTTTCCATACCCAGCAGCGCCGCCGCTTCAATGGTAACAAGCCTGATAGCACGGCCCGCTTGCAAGAGGGACATGCTGTGATTCTCCATCCACTGCATAAACATGGCTCGGTGAATATCTACAAAGAGATCGGTGACGTGGAAGGGCGCAGCGCCATCCGTAGATATGGCTACTCGCACGCCGCTTTGAATGAGCTTCACTATTGGACAGGTACCCAGGCTTGTGTTCCAGGCTGCAAAAGGCACCGCGGTCGCCGCTACATCACACTCCTTCATGATCGAAATATCAAGGTCCGTGAGGCCGTTGGCGTGAGCAAATATCACATTAGAGCCAAGAATTTCACCGAGAGTCTCCCGTCCGTAATTTTTTTCAGCCCATTCGAATACGCCCCGGGCGCCGTGGGTATGAATAATAACGCTGAACTCATCCGCAATACGGCGGGCCTCCAGGGCTTTGTCTCGCATCACCTTTGCGTCATCCTTGGAATAAGGATAGTGATGAGGGCCGGTCATGTATTCTGGATTCATTCCGCACAGATAGGGAACGGCGAGCATCGTCTGCACGCGGCCCCCTGCGCCGCCCTTGAGGCGCCCGATAACATCCCTTGACACCTCGATGGTCTGCTCATAAGTAAAGGGTCGTTTAATTGCCCTGCCACCCTCAAAGAAGGTGCCGCTCCAACCATGACCTAGATTTAAAAATGGGTCCGGAGGCCCCACTCCAATGACAGCTCGAATTCCAACTTTCTCAACCGCCTGAGAGTTGCGCTCGGCGAAGATGGGGGAATCGGTGCGAGCCGGCGTCCCTCCCATTATGGTCACGCCCGTAGTAACACCAAACTTCACGCGTTCCACAGCAGTCAGAAGCCCCTCGGCATGCCACCAGTCAGGGGTGGTCCCGTGGAAATAAAGCTCGTTGGGCGGCCACCCCAGCCCGGGACCCATTCCGGTACGATAGATTCCCTTAATCATGCCGTGTCCAGCATGGTGATAGGTATCAATCAGGCCGGGCATTATAAGCTTGTTGTGGGCATCTATGGTCTTCTTGGCTACGAATCCCCGTGCTAAATCTTCAGACCGTCCAACTGCGACGATGCGGTCTTCTCTGACGGCAACTCCCCCCTGCATGAACACCCTGTTGTCACCATCTACCGTGACAACGACACCGTTGTTTATCAATAAATCAACTTCTTGACTCACGCTATTACCTCCGCCTATTTGAACCTTTGGGATCTTTGATGCAGATCGCTTAGGGTCAGCAGGAACACATGTGTTTTTCTAAATCGGCCAACCTGTATCCAGGGAGAGAATTGTAAGACTTTCCCATAGACAATTCGAGGGCTCCTTCGCCGAGCTGACTTACCCCTCTACCTAAAGTGTAGACACAGCCAGGCTACCCTTCGGAATCCGTAATGGTTTGTCAATTCACATGCATAGAGAATGCGGCATAGTCCCAACTCAAACTACCTTTGTCAGGATCATAGGGTTGCAAATGACGAAAAGAAAAGCCTTCGGCCCTCTGACTCCAGGCTTGACGACTGACACCTCACAAATGACACCACGGACGCCCTTGTGAATTACTAACACGAGTTTCGCTCAAAGGTTGATGATTAGCTGAGAGGTTGTGGTGAAATATGGCCTGGTATAGGATTGGACAAGGAGGCACTATTCTATACCGCTCAAGGGGTCCGAGATTCAATTCAAAAAACGTAGAAAGACCTGAGATACATATGAAGACAGCTATAAACGGAAGCTGGGTTGTGGCCTGGCGTAACGGTCAGCACCAGGTGCTCGAAGGTGGTACCGTGGTTTATGAGGACAACAAAATTGTGTTTGTTGGGAACCCTAACGACCCGGCCTGTCCCAAGGCGGACAAGACCATTGACGCCAGCGGCAAACTGGTTTCCCCGGGCCTCATCAACCTACATTGCATCGCAAACCTGGATTTGCAGCCTATTCGCATGGACATGCCCAATCCCCCAGGCTACAACCGGCCCCCCTCTATCATCGACCCCGATACGTCCCATATTCTCTCGGATGAAGACCTTCGAACCAGCGCTGAGTTCTCAGTGGTAACCCTTTTGAAGCTGGGCAGCACCAGCTTTGGTGCTGTGACTACGGGCATGACAAAGGGCTTCGAGGACCCTAAAGAGGAGCCTCACGCTTTAGCCGAGGCCTCTTTAAAGTACGGAGCCAGGGCATGGCTTGGCCACATGTACCACGAGCGCTGTGACTACACCGATATAGGAGGCAGCCTTGTCTCTAAGTGGGACAGCCGCCGGGGACGGCAGGGTCTGGACCACGCGGTCGAGTTCGTCAAATACCTGAAAGATAATGGTCGGGGTCTGGTTACCGGGATGCTCTTCCCCTCTCAGTCTGCCAAGTGCTCCGACGATCTGTTGAAGGAGACTATGCGTCAGGCCCAGCTACTAGGCGGGGCCCACGTGCGCACCCATTTTTCGGAGTACTTACCTGAGTATCAGGAGTTCAAATCTGAGCATCCCAACCAGACCATGGTTGAGTGGCTCCAAAGCCTGGGTTTTGTAGGACCCAACGTTTGCTTGACCCATGCTCTTTACATCGCAGGCCATTCAAGCACTGGCGCAGATCCAGGACGGGACTTGGAAATTCTGAGGGACACCGGCACCAGCGTCTGCCACTGTCCCTGGGTCTTTGCTCGCTCTGGCGTCTTCATGGAGTCCTTCAGCCGGTACGTAGATGCCGGTGTTAACGTGGGTATCGGTAATGATAGTTTCCCGCCTGACTTGATTGAAGAGATGCGACTAGGCGCTCTTACGAACAAAGTGGTAGACCGGAGCCGCGCCGCTGGTACTGTAAGAGAAATGTATAACGCGGCCACCATTTATGGGGCTAAGGCCCTGGGCCGAGAAGACCTAGGCCGATTAGCCCCCGACTGTACAGCCGATATTACGGTATTTGATCTCTCCCACCTAGCGGTGGGCCCGGTAGATGACCCCATGCGAGTACTGATCCACACGGCCAGCGGACGCGATACGGATATGGTGATTGTGGACGGAAAGACGGTAGTGGAACAAGGCCGAGTTGTGGGGGTGGACGAGGAAGCTCTTTGGGCTAAAACCCAACAAACTTTCCTTAGATACAAGGCAAATTGGGTGGGACTGGACTGGGCAAAGCGGTCAAGCGATGAGCTTTATCCGCCAGTTATGCCCATTATCCGAGGGTAGCTTAGCTTCAAGCTCCCGTAGGGAAGAGACAAAACCTCCCCTTAACCTCTGATTAGCGGGCGTTGTACTGGGAGAAAGGCGGAGGCATCTCACCCGTACTCCCTGAATAAAAGGCCTTGAGATACGGGTACACGTCCTGGCCCAGTTTTCTACGCTCTGCTTCCTCATGGGTAAGCGGGCGGTCAAGGGAATTCTTCATCTCCCTAAACAGGGCCACCTTGTCCACCCTTGTTACCTGCCCATCCTTCAATACGATCTCACCATCTACTATTACCGTGTCCACATCTACCCCTCTGACCCGTTGCACCAGCGCTGTGACAATGGAAACGTCTGGGTCCAGATAAGGCTCCTCTACGCGATTCGCATTCACCAGGACCATGTCGGCACGCTTGCCTTCTTCTATTGTCCCGATGGAATCGCCAAAGCCCGTGCTCAGTGCTCCGTTTATCGTCGCCATTTGGAATACCTGGTGGGAAGTTATGGGATCGAATTCCACTCCAGGTAGACGATGGATATATAGCACCAACCGCATCTCCTGGAACATGTCCTTGTCATCGTTCATGCTCATGTTGTCAGTGCCTATGGCAACACGAATACCCTTGTCCACAAGGTGAGGGATCGGTGCTATGCCTGACTGTACCCTAAGATTAGAGCTAGCGTTGTGACAAACGTTTGTACCCGTTCTGCAGAGAACGTCTACGTCTTCCTCCGTTAGCCAGACACTATGACCGCAGGTGACGTCAGGTCCCAAAAAACCAATTTCCTCCAGGTGCTTTACAGCGGTTGTTCCGTAAATCCGTAAAGCGAACAGTTTCTGGTACACGGTTTCCAGTAGGTGGATGTGTGAAGTTGTGCGGTATTTCTCTGTCAGTTCTTTTAGGCCCTTGAGTAAACCGTCCGAGCAGCGATGGACGTTGGTAGGAGCGGTGTTTATTACAGTGCGGCCATTGTTCCCTTTGTGGTACTTCTTATATAGATCTTCCGATGCACTAACCAGCTCGTCCACAGTCCAATAACCTTGACCCATAAATGCAGAGAATCGCGTACCCAATTTCCCTGGCAATTGCCGGGCAAATTCCTGTTCGCCGCCCCTGGGGCTGGCTACAAGGGAGTTCTGATCTTGCAGATTAGGTGCATAACATAGACGTACGCCGGCGTCTTGGTAAGCCTTAATGACTTTCTGTGTAGACTCCTCGTCTATTGGCGCGACACCCCGACCGGGTGTGTACATGATCTGTACGGTAGTTGTGCCAGATTCTAGCATCTGAATGGCACCGTGCAGATGCTCAAGATAAGGATCAACACTTCGTATGCCGATGCGAGCCAAGCCGTTAAGCTCCAGCGGAGGGTAAGGAATTCCCAATTGCACGCCTGATATGCCTATGTGGTCATGGCTGTTAACCAGGCCGGGCATCACGATATGATCAGGTGAGCCCACGGTCTCTGCCAAGGGATGCTTTTCCTTTAGCTGTTGATACACCCCCACTTCAACAATTCTGCCGCTCTCTTGATAGACAGCTCCGTTACGGATAACCACCGCGGACGTAGGGCCGTCAACTTTAGAGATTACATATTTGCCGTGGACTATGGATGCAGACAAAGACCGCCTCCTGATGAAGATGTTCGGTTGATCTAGATGGTGGGTTTAATTTCCATCATCCCTCTTTCAATCGGGCACGTAGTCCCAACAAAATCGACTGTCATATCGTAGGTGGGGTGGACTCTAACACTCCCCGGTCTGTATCTGTCAATTGGCCCTTTCCTGTATATTGTAGCGGCCAACTAAGCTTCGCGGGCTAGCCAGGCCCTTTACTATACATATAGTACTACCATGGCTTATCTTGTTTTGATCCAAGTGGAATTCAGATGACTGTATGAAGAGAGCCCATAGCCTTTTGATTGGAGACGGTGATGAAAAAATCAGAGCTTCCCTTTTTAGCAGCTTCGGAGCTTTCCAAGTTGATGAAGGCCAAGGAGGTGTCCCCCGTAGAGGCAACTGAGGCCTATCTGGAACGCATTGAGAAGGTGGACCCTAAGGTCAAGGCGTATGTCACTGTGACCTCCGACGCGGCTCTCAAGGAGGCACGGCAGGCAGAGGCAGAGATAGCCAATGACCAGTGGCGGGGGCCAATGCACGGGGTACCCTATGCCTTAAAGGACCAAATATGGACTAAGGACGTGAGGACTACAAACGGGTCGTCTATTCTGAAAGACTTCGTGCCGGGGGAGGACGCTACGGTTGTGGTGAAGATGAGAGAGGCCGGGGCAGTGATGCTGGGAAAGTTAAACCTGTCGGAGTTTGCCGGAGGCGGGATTTTCAAATTCCCATATGGTCAGCCTAGGAACCCTTGGAATCTTGAACATACCACTGGGGGGTCCAGCTCAGGCTCAGGAGCGGCGACGGCGGCCCACTTATGTGCCACTTCGTTGGGAGAGGACACTGGGGGCTCGATACGTTCACCAGCGTCCTTCTGCGGACTGGTGGGACTCCGCCCTACGTGGGGCCGGGTGAGCCAGCATGGGCTGTTCCGCTCGACTTGGTCCATGGACACCATCGGTCCTATTTCGCGTACGGTGCAAGACTGCGCTATGACCCTCGAGGCGATATCAGGCTACGACCCCATGGACCCGTATACCAGCGGGTTGGAGGTGCCCCCTTATGGGGAGTTGCTGACTAAGGAGATCAAGGGCACCAGGGTAGGTGTCGTCAAAGAGCTGGTCTACAACCAGTCCATAGAGCCCGTCGTGAGAGAAGGTGTGTTGGCGGCAGCTAATAAGCTGGAAGACCTTGGCTGCAATGTTGAGGAGGTTTCCATACCGCTCCTAGACGCTGGATGTTCCTATTTAATCCAAATTCCTTTGACTACCACGGAGACGGCCTCGCTCTATCATCACTTGGTACGCCAGCGACTGGAGGAGTTCAACTACGATATTCAAGTAAAGCTGCTGATGGGCAGCGTCATGCCCGCCCAGTACTACAATAAAGCCCAGAGATTGCGGGAAGTGTTGCGAGGCCAGGTGCTAGATGCCCTTACAGGCCTGGACGTCTTGATCGGAGCCACAGACAAGAGCCCTGCGCCCAAGATAGAGCCCGGGCAGATGCCGGGTAGCAAGGAGAAGATGATGGAGTCGGTGACGGCACCAGTGTTCCAAACCGTGGGTCTTGCTCTAGCTAGCGTGCCGGCGATGAGCGTGCCTTGCGGGTTTACCGGTGAGAGCCAAGGGGCGTTGCCGTTGGCTTTCCAGATGGGGGGTCGGCCTCATGAGGAGGGAAGGATGTTGAATGTGGCATACGCTTACCAGCAGGCGACTGAGTGGCATAATCGGAGACCACCGATCTAAAGCGTCAGAGCTGATGTTGCAAGCCCCTTGGCGGCTTAAGCGCGCCGTAGCTACGGCTAGGCCCAAAAAAAGAAAGCGACCTCAGGAACAATCCTCCACCTTCTCCACTCCCTAACTGTGCTGGGGTTGAGTGAAAACCGCGCGTAATCCGGAACCGGGTCCCCTCTGAACCATAGTGGGCGATTCTCACTAATCGGATGGTTTTAGGTATTATCAATCGGCCAGCACCTTAGCCTTCTTTCGCCCTGTAAAAAATGCCGGAGCCAAATTTTCTGGCCTAAATGGCCCGATTGGACGAAGCGATGGAGTAAAATTAAGCCTGTCAGATGGCATTTGCCGCAACTGTTATACATTGTTTTTGGTTCCTCATCTAGGACGAGCTTCGTATTTAAGAGCAGATAAACCTATCCGGGATACCCCGGTTGAATATAGTGGAGGGTTCGGATGACAAATCAATCTTCACAAGAAGTGGATCTCCTTATCCATGGAGGTGTTGTCATAACCATGGATCAGAAGCGGCGCATCTATGACCCGGGCTTCGTGGCAATCCAAGGCGGCAAGATTACAGGAGCCGGGAGCCCTAACGACTGCCCCTACGTAGGCAAGGAGCGACTTGATGCTTCTGACATGGTGGTCTTGCCGGGCATAGTAAATGCTCACGACCACCTTGACCAGTCTGTGTACCGCAGTTGTTCAGACGAGAAACAAGGGTCCCGTGATCGTTTGCTGCGCATGGCCCGTGGCCTTACACGAGAGCGCGCCCGTACAGCGGCTACCCTAAGCTTACTGGAACTGGTGCACTATGGTGTCACAACCACCCAGGAGAACCACTGGACTCACTATCATCTGGACTCCACCGATGGGATTTGCGAAGCAATCCGCCAGTCAGGGATGCGGGCCGTTGTGTCGCGGGGCATGAGTGATGTAGAGGAGTACACTCCCAAGGATTTCGTGGAGAGGGCCGAGGATGTTCTAACGGACCTTGATCGTCTGGAGCAGAAGTACGATTCGGAGCACATCCGTATTACTTCAGAGCCAACGACCATTCTCCGATGCACACCTGGAGCGGTGGCTGCCATGCGGGACTGGGCGCTACGTCGAGGCAAAAGCTGGCACATCCATCTGGCGCAGACAAACGACGAGTTGGACGACGCGTTGCGTACGGTGGGCATGGGCAGTGTGCAGTACGCCGAACGGCTGGGCGTATTGGGCCCGGAGATGCTCGCGGTACATTGCAGTGGCCTGCTTGACACAGAGGTGGAGTTGTTCGGCAAGTATCAGGTCAGGATCGCGCACTGTCCCGTTACGCAGATGCGCGGCGGTAATAAAGTGCCGCCCATTTGGGAGCTTGAAAAGCTGGGTGCGCTGGTTGCCATT
>JAPULR010000218.1 GCA_027294635.1 Chloroflexota bacterium
CTTTACTCCTGCCCAGATATACGAGCACTTAGAAAAAACCCAGGAGTTAAAAGGCCATCTCCCATCTCCTAGAACCGTTCAACGTATGGTGAAGGAGTTTAGAGGGGCGGAGCCATCGCCTAGTTCGCACTGGTCGGACTACCCATGGGAGGAAGCAAGGGTCTTATTAGATGTGCTCAGAGCCGTAGATGCACCCCAATGGCAATACTCAGGCCAGATACGGACCCTCACAAAAGAAGAGGCAGACTGGGTAGTTAAGATATCTAAGGCGGCCCAAGGGCTCCAGCCAAAACTAGTGTTTGAACTGGCTCGGACTTACGTGGTGTGGCATCGACTGGGACTTTCAACGACCTGGATAGACTCTTTCCTTGTTATGACTCCCTGGAATGATAAACGCTCTCTGGAGAATTACCTGGAGCCAGGCCAAGAGCATTGGATACAGGAAATAATAACTGGTGGTAGCTTTTCGATTGTGTTGCGACAGATTTTCATTGACTTAGGAGCCGATATCAATCGTTGGATGAAGACAGGAAAAGTGTCAAGCGGAAAGGATTGACAAATGCGAGGAAGCGTCATCAAGCGGGGTAAGACATGGAGCGTTGTCGTCTATATGGGACGGGACCCTAATTCCCGGAAAAAGAGATATCAGTGGATTAAGGGCGGGCGTACAAAAAAAGAGGCCGAGAGGAAGCTAGCAGAGGTGCTACACCAGGTGGACCAGGGGAGTTATGTAAAGCCCTCCAAGAAGACTTTAGGCGAGTTCCTCATTACCTGGTTAGAGACATACGCTTCGATCTCGGTGCGGCAGAGGACGTATGAGAGCTATCAGGAACGGGCAGCCCACATCATTGATATCATGGGCAACGTCCCTCTCTCGGAGCTAAAGCCTCAACACCTTCAACACTACTACTCGACCAAGATGTGCTCTAAGAGGAGGGACGGAAAGCCTGGAGGGCTCAGCAGTGGCACCCTCATCAAGCACCATAACCTTTTGAAGCAAGCACTGGGCCATGCTGTAAAGTGGGGCCTTCTGGCAAGATATGTGGCAGATGCCGTTGATGCACCCAGGGTGTCCAGGAAAGAGATGAGGACCTTGTCAGTCGAGGAAACTCACCGGCTCCTGGAGGCCTGCGATGGCACTATCTGGTACCCACTGTTTCATACCGCCATCTGGACGGGCCTTAGGCGTAGCGAGCTACTTGGCCTCCGTTGGAAGGACCTGGACCTGGACTTTGCCACCCTCCAGGTGGTTCAAGTGATGCACCAGCTAAAGGACGGGAGCAGGGTCTTCCTAGAACCGAAAACGGTAAAGAGCAGGAGGGCAGTTGCCCTTTCCCCATCGTCATGCTCAGTGTTGAGGTCTCATCATAAGGGCCAGAAGGCACTTGCTTCGCACCTTGGGTTATCCCTTGGAGAGGAGGCCCTGGTCTTCGCCCATCCAGATGGCACTCCGCTGGCACCGGCTAGCGTCACCCACGCCTTCTCCAGGATTTCCCGAAAGTGTGGTATCCATGGGGTCCGGCTCCATGACCTGCGGCACACTCACGCATCCCAAATGTTCAAATCTGGCATCCATCCCAAGATAGTCAGCGAAAAGCTTGGCCACGCCAGTATCAACATCACCCTGGATACCTATAGCCATGTCTTACCCGGACTCCAAGAAGCGGCTGCTCTGCGCTTTGACGAAGGAATGGCTCAGACATCACCTCAAACCACCGAAGTAGGTGTCGAAGTAGATTAAAGGATTAGCAAAAGATTAGCAGAACCTATTTTTAAAGGCCCTCACGATTGGCGTGAGGGCCTAATTTATGCCTACATCTGGTGGCGCATGCGGGGTTCGAACCCGCGATCTCCGCCTTGAGAGGGCGGCGTCCTAGGCCGCTAGACGAATGCGCCCTGTTGCGAAGCGGTATTCTACCATATTTTGCCTAGCACCCCAATTGCCTGTAGAATAATTTCTTGGCCTAGCTGTAGTTGCCGAGTGGTGTAGTGGTAGCACACGTGACTCTGGATCACGTAACCCTGGTTCGAATCCAGGCTCGGCAGCCAATAGCTCCTGGCTCGACGGCAATCTTTACTCTTCCCTCCGTAATTCCCAAAACTCGAACGCTGTAACGCCTCTTTAAGCTCTCGCTCCAGGTTAGGGGTCTCTTGGACCTATCTGCTAGCCTAATGTCCTCCCTAGCGATGGTACAATGCCTCCGTCTACAACACCTGGAGGGGCCAAGCATGAAGATAGGCTTTATCGGCACTGGACACATAGGCAATCCCATGGCCCGACACCTCATTGAGGGAGGCCACCAGCTAACTGTCCACGACCTGATGCGGGACGCCACTACCAACCTGGAAGAGTTGGGGGCAACCTGGGCGCCTACTCCCAAGGAGGCCGCTGCCGGTAGTGAAGTTGTCTTTACCTCCCTGCCCGGACCCAGAGAAGTGGAGGCTGTGGCCCTGGGTGATGACTCGATTCTGGAAGGAGCTTCTCCGGGAGCGGTTTATATAGACCTCTCCACCAGCTCTCCAAGCTCCACTCGCAGAATTTACCAGGCCTATCAGGGAAAAGGAGTCCAAGTCCTGGACGCTCCTGTCAGTGGTGGAGTGGTAGGCGCAGAAAACGCCACCCTGTCCATAATGGTAGGAGGCGACCGGGAGGTCTATGACAGGGTAACACCGGTATTGGAGTGTATTGGAGACAAGGTCATCTACTGCGGCCCCATTGGCAGTGGCATGGTGTGCAAGATATGCAACAATTTGGTTACCTTAAGCCTGGCGGTCTTCATGCCAGAGGTCCTGACCCTGGGTGTTCAGGCCGGTGTGGATCTGGAGGTGCTGGCCAGGGCCATTGGCAGCGGCTCGGGGAGATCGTGGGTGCTGGAAGGCAAGTTTCCTACTTCCCTATTCCGCGGGAATTTTGAGCCTGGTTTTAGCCTGAACTTAGCGGCCAAGGACGTACGCCTGGCCACCGACCTTGGCCGCGAGCTTGGCTTACCGATGGAGGCTGCCAACCTGTTTGAGCAGCGGTACGTGGAGGCCCTGCGTCGTGGATTGGGCTCCATGGATTCCGACGTTGTAGCCACACTCTACGAGGAGCGCACCGGCACTAAACTAAGGACTGGAAGTAGTTAGAGGGTTGCTACGAGAGACGGCCGCTGGCGTGACCTGATCGCTGGCCGACCCCGTTGGCTCTACCAAGCCATCCTTAATCTGGTATATAGAAGCTTGGGCAAGAAAGTCCGCCTCGAAGGGACCCAGGTCCGTAGCGGTAATGAGGGTCTGGTGATAGCCAACTACCCTGTCCAACACTTGACGCCTTCGCTGAGCATCGAGCTCCGATAGGATGTCATCCAGGAGGACGATGGGCTGACCTTTGTAATCCGTTAGGTAAGAAGCCTCCGACAATCGCAAAGTCAGCGCCAGGGTCCGAGCCTGGCCCCGCGAGGAGTAGGTACCCATATCGACACCGTTGACTACCAGCTTGAAGTCGTCCCGATGAGGTCCCACCACCGTAGAGCCCAGGCCGACCTCTCGTCGTCGCGAGTCCTCTAGGGCTTTCACGAACCCTTCACGAGTTGACTCGACATCACTTCCTGGCGACACGCTTGGCTGGTAGTTAAATTGCAACTCCTCGCGACCTTCGGTCAACTCCTCCAGCGTCTTGCGTGCCGTATCGGCAACGGCACTCACGGCCTGAGCCCTCCGCTGGGTTATCAACGCTCCTTCTTGCGACAGCTCTTGGTCCCAGAACTCCAGCTCCTTCTCCTTGGCTCTCCCATCCCTTAAAAATTTCAGGAGCTGGTTGCGCTGGTAGAGAACTCGTTGGTATCGCTGCAAGGACCTAAGATATGAAGGGTCAGCCTGAGAAATGAGGATATCAAGGTAACGACGTCGCAAAGAGGGTGAGCCTTGGACTAAGTCTATGTCCTCGGCAGAGAAGAGAACCACATTCATCAACCCTACCAGGTCGGCGGCGGTGCGTTTAACTCCACCAACCCTTATCTCTTTACGCACGGAGTACGATGGCTCCGACGGGTTTTGGATGGTAGGAGGGATTTGGAAAGGTTGGTATCCAACGATAATCCTTGTCCGGCCCTCTTCCCCAAAGATTACACCGTCTACTACGGCTTGCTCCAGGTTTGAGGTCGCCTGCCAGTTGACCACCTCTCGCTCGTTCTCGGCTCGGAAAGACTTGGCGATGGCGAGGAGGTAGATGCCCTCAAGTACCGTGGTTTTCCCTTGAGCGTTGGAGCCCGTAAGGATGGTGGGCCCTTGGGGAAGGTCAAATTCAAGCGTGCGGAAGCTTCTGAAGTTGACCAGCTTTAAGTGAGAAAGGTGCATCGTTCAGCGCCTTTGCTGCGGTGAGTGGATGCTATCGGCCAGAGGGCCGGAAACCTTACGCGGAGGCCTCAAGCGCCCTGATTTCCCGCTCCAGGTGCTCCACCTTATCGCTGTCGTCGTCGGAGAGTCCGTAGCACCGGTCCACGTATAGCTGGGTTAGACGGGTCCCCCTGCTGGAAGAGTCCATAGCTGCGTCTATCAGCTTCCCTATCTGGTACTCCTCTGGCATGAAGCGGGCCAGAGTTCGCAGTTCATTATCGATTTCCTTACGCATCTCCTGGTCCTGACCCTCTACGGCGTACCTGAACTTTACCACCAGCTTGGATAGCTCGTTTAGACGGTCTCTTCCCCCCAAGAGGCTGTACATTACTTCGCTGACCCCCAGGCCCGCATCCGACGGCTCGCCTATCGCCGCAGCGATCTGAGAGCCATCAAATTGGGTCCATATCTCGCTGTACTGCTGGGCTATCTCACCGATGGTTTGCATCGCCGAGGGTACATCCGTCTCTGAGTGGGTGCCTCCGTATATGAGGTCATCATGGCGAGCCTCAGCCAATTGGGTCAGGCGTTCGTAGCTCTCAACCTCCTCTGGCACCGGAGGCATTGGGAAGGACGAGATGTCGGCCATAGAGGCAGTCCCTAGGGTGGAGGCCAGGAAGGGCGGAACGTATTTGGCGATGTTGACGGGTAGGGGAAAGACTACTACGTATGTGGCGTACACCTTCTCCGAGTCCAGGTTGTCCCGGAAGTAGACCAGGGCGTGGCCCTTGGGTCTATTGGAATCACCGATGTCGAATATGAGGTCCATTTATACGCTCATGGAGGGATACTATTGGATGAGCGGTCATCACCCCTTCATATTACGAAGTATAACTCGGTGGGAGGCACTCTGGCCATAACGCCGTCGAGCTAGGCTGGCCGCAACGGTCCCGTCGCTATATAACAGCTGTGGCTTCCACCTCGACTCGAAACTCGGGCTCCGCCAGACCGCTTATGAGCACCAGAGTACTGGCGGGAGGCTCGCCCGTAACATGCTTATCCCTTGCGGTCCTGAACCCCGGTATGTCCTCCCGATGGGTCAGAAAGACGGTGATCTTGGTCACGTTCTCGAATCCTGCTCCCACGGATGCAAGGGCCGCTCCAAGGTTTTTGAATACCTGGTCCGTCTGCGAACCGATGTCGCTGCCCGCCAAGGTGCCGTCCGATCTCCGCCCCACCTGACCTGCAATGTATACTGTGTTCCCTGCCTTGACTACATGGGTGTATCCCCGTGGCTGCGCCAAATTAGAAGGGTTGATGCGCTCTAACGCCATGACTAACTCCTCTTTTTAGGTTTCTCCGTAACTCCCTTTTAGGATAGGAAACTGACTGCTACGAATTCAAAGGGGGTCGAAAGAACTGTATGTCATCCATGCTGCCGGTGCGGACCTCGGCCCACTGAGGCTCCACTTCTAGACCTGTTTTGACTCCTGAAGGGTCCACTTCACCCAGCCGGTGTAGGAGGCCGCCTCTTACACCACTCCACGCGATCAGGGCTACCACTACGGGCCGCTCCAGGGGTTCCTCCTCCAGGGACCGGTGCAGCACGGTGAAGGTCTTAATATAACCTGGACCCTCCACGGTGCTCCAATCTCGGGTCTCCTCAAAGCACGCCTCGCAGTAAATCTTGGGAGGTATGAACCGCTGACGGCAGTTGGGGCATGCGGACGCCAGAATCTGCTTATGGTCCCGCAGGGCCTTAAAGAACCGCTCGCCGGCTACCCCGAGGGTATAGCGGTGGTATATGGGGATATTTCCCCGCCAGGGCTTCAGCTCAGTGGACTTGCTGATTTTATCGAGCACAGGACTGCCTCAGTCTATTAACTTGAAATACCGGATGTCGGTGATGGAGCCCTCCCGTTCCTCGGAAGGCTTCCACACGGCCTGGACCTTCTTGCCTATACTTACCTTCGCTAGAACAGAGTCTAAGTTATCACCCACTTCGCCCAAGAGGTGGAGGATCCCCATGCCCGGACTGGCGGCGTCTATCTCGATCACAGCGGGGACCTCCGGAATTTCCCGACGGGTGGCGTCCCAGTTGACGAAGGAGACGGAGAAGGTGTTTATCACCCCCGTGTCCCTTAGCTCCACCCAGCGGTTTATGGGTCGGAAGCACAGCTCGCAGAAGGCTCGCGGGGGTATCAGCGTCCGATTACACTCGGAGCATTGTACGCCCAGGATTTTGCCCTCTTTCAGTCCCGCCATGAACCGCCCCACGGCCACGCCGGTGTCCCAGGCGTAGTCTGCTTTGACCCTCCACTGGGTGGCCAGCACCTCCCCTTGAGTCAGCGCCTGATCGGTCAAAGATGTTCCGGCGAAAGGCTCCATATTTGTCTACTACTTTCCTAGTATCACGACAGTCCCTACTTGCATGAGGTCGCCCCATGCCTGGGCCAGGCCCCGGCGAACCTCTCGCTTTACCTGACGCTTGCCAGCCCGGCCCTGAAGCTGCCAGAAGATCTCCGTCACCTTCATCATTCCGGCGGCGGCGATGGGGTTGCCCACCCCCATCAATCCTCCTGAAGGGGTGGAGGGAATACCCACCTCCGTATCGCGGTCCCAGAAACCCTCCTCCACCAACCTGGGTGCCTGGCCCTTGTCGGCCAGCTGCAATCCCTCCAGATGGTGCAGCTCCTTGTAGGCGAAGGGGTCGTAGGGCTCCACCACGTGGATGTCTCTCCGAGGGTCCGTTACTCCAGCCATATCATAGGCCATGCGGGCCGCCTTCTCCACATATCGAGGATAGTACAGGTCCCGGTCGGTCCAGTAGGAGGTGTCCAGGTTC
The DNA here is from genome assembly GCA_027294635.1 of Chloroflexota bacterium. Taxonomy (GTDB): domain Bacteria; phylum Chloroflexota; class Dehalococcoidia; order Lucifugimonadales; genus JAPULR01. The sequence continues at coordinate 7,160 of JAPULR010000218.1, forward strand.
CAGCCCACGCCCTCGATCCATACGGGAGAGAGGCCGCGCTTTCGCACGAACTCCTCGGAGGCCAGCACCATGGCCCCGGCGCCGTCGCTTATGGGGGAGACCATGAGGCGCTGCACAGGCCAGGCCATAACCTCCGAGTCCATGATCTGCTGTATGGTGAAGTCGCCAGAGATGCCCGATTGAGAGGAGGGGTGGTCCATGCCGTTGCGCTTGTTCTTCTGGGCCACCCGGGCGAAGGTCTCCATAGGCACCTGGTGGGTATGCATGTAGCGGTTCATTTCCAAGGCGAAGATCCATAATAAATTAACGCCTAGGGGACGCTCCAGGAACTGGTCGTAGATGGCGTTGAAGGCTCCCTGAGGATGAGGCAGGGCGGAGGACATCTTCTCCTCGGCCACCACCAGGCAGGTATCGAAGTGACCGCTGGCTACGTGGTACCAGCCGTTGATGACCCCGAAGACACCAGAGCCGCCCCCAACGTAGCTGCGCATATAGGGTTTACCCTTGGCCCCGGCGCCGTCGGCGAAGTACTCCGTGTTCATGTGAACGCCGTCGAAGGCGTCGGGGGCCGTTACCGCTACCACGCTGTCGATGTCGTTGATAGTGAGGCCGGCGTCATCCAGGGCGGCCTTGGCCGCCTCGAAGGCCAACTCCTTGGGCGTCTCCAGGGCACGGCGCATGAAGCGGGTGAGCCCCGCGCCCAGGACGGCTACTTTGTTTTTGTAGGGCAGAATCTATGCCTCCACCGATACTACGGAGATAAGTCCCGTTGTGTTGATATTTTCCCCCGGTATCTCCAGGCCTCTATCTCTCAAGCTAAGGATGTAAGCTTGAATGGCTTCTTCTGCGCTTCCCAGGGCTTCTTCCACCGTTTCGCCCTGAGTCACGCATCCGGGTAACGCGGGGACTTTGACCCAGTAGCCCCCTTCGTCGGGATCACCAGGAGTAAGGATTACTGTGTAAGAAAGTTTCAACTCGGGCTCCTAATAGTAGATCTCTGAACTCCCTTATGGATAAGGTTGCCTGACTCAAGATGTCAGCTAGAATTCCTTTCTTTATTGGCCTGTTATGGACCGGTACAACAATAGTAACATTAGGTTTGCCAGCGTGTATCAACACATGATGTGAGCCATGAATCCTGTCAATTTGCCAACCAGCCCTTTGCAAGGCACGAACCACTCTTGCTCCATTAACCTGGGGTATCGCTGTGTACCCATCAGGCGGGTCTTACTCCCTCCCCAGCACCACCACGCCGCCGCTGGCGGTGGGTGTCCCCCGCCAGGACTGGGCCAGGCCCACGTTGGCCCTCTTTAGCTGTCGCTCTCCGGCGTGGCCTCGTAGTTGCAACACCACCTCCAACACGCTTCGCAGCCCCGAGAGGTCGTAGGTGCAGCCGCAGCCCAGGTTTCCGCCGGAAACGTTCACCGGCAGCCTGCCGCCTGATGAGAACACCCCTTCATCCAGCATCTGTCCCGCCATTCCAGCGGGGGCCAAATCGAGGGCCTCCAGGTGCTGCAGCTCCTTATAGCCGAAGGTGTCATCCACCTCGGCGAAGTCTATCTCGTGAGAAGGGTTGCCAATGCCCGCCATCTGGTAGGCCTGCCGGGCCGCTTGCTCTGCGTAAACAGAGCGGGTCCAGTCCCGCTCTTCCAGGTTCGGAGTGTCCTGGGCCCAGCCGATGCCCTTGATGTACACCGGCTGACCCTTCATCTGTGATGCCGCCGCCTCGGTAGCCAGCACCATGACGATAGCCCCGTCGGCGTAGCGTGCTGCTTCCTCTTCCTTCAAGGGCTCAGCTAGCGGTGCCGACTGAAGAACATCTTGGACAGAAACCTGGGCCCCATATGCGGCGAGGGGATTCCGGAGAGCGTTGCGACGGTTCTTCTCCACCACCCTGGCCGCTTGCTCCTCCGTGTTGCCGGTTCCTTCCAAAAAGGCCCTCATCTCCAGTCCGGCCACAAAACGGGGATGAAACCCCAGAGGCCGGGCGTACACAGGGTCCAAGGCCATGGCCTCAATGTGAGCGGGATGCAGGATGTTGGAGGCCTTGGAGCGGCCCTCCACCACCGCTACGCTGAACTGACCCGTCCGTAGCTGAAGAAAGACCGAGGCCAGGGCGGTGATGCCGTCGGCGCCTATGGTGTGGACCGGCTTTAGGACGGCGCCTAGCTGGTCGGGGACATACTCGTCGGCGATGGCCGTGCCCTCCAGGTAGTCCTCGCTAACAGAAACAAAGGTGTCCACCTGGGATGGCTTTATGCCAGCGTCGTCGTAGGCCTTGACGGCGGCCTCGAATATCATCTCCCGAAAGGAGACCTCGGGAGACACAGAGCGGAAGGGGGTGTACCCAACCCCCACTATTACCACACTCTGGGGCATTAGCCTTTCTCTCAGCAAACCTTGGACGGCCAGAAGATTGTATCCGTCGGGACGACTCCTTTCAAGGGACTGTGAACAGGTCCCTTTGCTTGAATTAGTTGCTATTTTGGGTACTAAGCTTATAAAGTCGTTGACAAGGCGCCGTCAAACCTGCTACCTTGGTAGTTGACCATAATCACGGAATGGGCTCAGGAGTGTAAGAATGCTGGAAGTTACCGAACTGGCGGTAGAGAAGATCAAGGAGGTCCTTGAGGAAGAAGGTAAAGAGGATACCCCCTTGCGGGTAATTGCTCTGCCCAACGAGCATGGCGGCGTCCAGTATATGCTCAGCCTGGAGAATGAGAACCAGCCCGATGACACCACCCTGGACAGAAGCGGCATCAGGTTTTTGGTGGACTCAGACAGCGCACCCTTCTTGGAGAAGGCCACGATAGACTTTGTTGAGGATATGACCCGAGTGGGCTTCCTCATCACCAACCCCGACTATCCCGTAGCCGGAGGTTGCGGTAGCGGGTGTGGCTGCGGCGCCGGCGGCGGTGAAGGCGGTGGCTGCGGCGGTGGAGGCGGTGGTTGTGGCTGTGGCGCTGGCCACTAAAATCAAAAAAGCAGCTTATGACTAAAAAAGGGACGGCACTCTGCCGTCCCTTTCGTTAATACTAAGTCTAAGTCGTTTTAAATTCCCATGTCTTACTCCCCCTCGGTTATGTACTTGTAAGCCGTCAGAGCCGCGGTGATACCGTCTCCTACGGCGTTGCCCAACTGCCGGTCCGAGTCCACCCTTATATCGCCGCAGGCGTATACTCCTGGGATGCCGGTTTCCATCGAAATGTTGGTCTTGATATGACCAAACTCATCCATGGAGACCTGCCCCTTGAGAAAGCCACTGTTGGACTCAAAGCCGATGTATATAAAGGCTCCTGCCGTAGGAAACTTGTAGACCTCGTCGGTCTTGAGGTTTCGTACCAGGGCAGTCTCTAGCTGATTGTCTCCCTGGAACTCCTCCACTACGTGGTTCCACAGAAAGTCCATCTTTGGGTTGTCAAAGGATCGCTCTTGTAGAATTTTACTGGCCCTGAGTTGGTCCCGACGGTGGATTACGGTTACCTTGTTTACTATGCCGGTTAGGTATCCACCCTCGTCCAAGGCGGCATCGCCGCCGCCCACCACTACCACGTCCTCACCTTTGAAGAAATTCCCGTCGCAAACGGCGCAGTAAGAGACACCTTTCCCGGAGAGCTCATCCTCTCCTGGCACGCCAAGCTTCTTATGGGAGCCGCCGGTGGCAATGATAATGGTCTTGCCAGCATAGGTTGCTTCAGTGGTGTGAACCAGCTTTAGGGGCTCCTCCAGCTTTTCTACGCCCGTCACGTCTTCATATCTCATGTCAGCGCCAAACTTTCGGGTCTGTTGCTCCATCATGATGGACAGTTCCGGGCCCCTTACGCCCTCAGGAAACCCGGGATAGTTTTCAATCATGTCGGTGATCATTATTTGGCCGCCATAGCCCAAACGCTCTAGGATGAGGGTTTTTTGCATAGCCCGTGTGGTGTACAACCCGGCGCTGAGCCCCGCGGCCCCACCTCCCAGAATGATAACGTCGAACTCCTCCATACCTTAGCCCTCTGTGTAATTCATACTACTAGGCGGGAGCCTTGGCCATGTCCCTGAAATACGCTGCCGTAAACTCAAGGCCTTCCCTGAGGCTGACCTGGGGCTGCCACCCCATCTCCAGGTTGGCTTTTGTAGCGTCGAGGCTGATCTGATGCACCTCACCCAGCCTGGCTGGAGAGTAGACTGGCTTCTTACGAAACTTCAGAATCTCGCTCAGCATCTGGAAAATCTGGTTGACCGAGTTCCCCGTTCCAGTACCGATGTTGTAGGCGCCGATTACGCCCTCCTTCAGAGCTAGAAGGTTAGCCTCCACCACATCCTTCACGTAAACAAAGTCCCTTTCCTGCTCACCACTACCGAATATTCTGGGTTGCTTGTCCTCCAGAATGGTCCTGGAGAAGATGGCGATTACCCCAGCTTCTCCATGGGGGTCTTGACGGGGGCCGTAGACGTTTCCATATCTCAAGGCGACGTAGTTTAGTCGGTAGGTTCGGCGATACAAATCCAAGTATTTCTCGCCCACGGACTTGGAGAGGCCATAGGGAGATAAGGGGCGGATGGGATGGTCCTCTCTGCATGGGATGTACTCGGGATCGCCGTAGAGAGCGCCCCCTGTAGACGAGTAAATGAACTTTTCTACACCATGGCGACGGGAGGCATCTATGAGCCTCAACATGCCCAAGACGTTGGTTTGAGCATCTCCTGCCGGGTCTCTTACGGAGTGATTTACGCTAACCTGGGCGGCTAAATGGAAAACGATCTCCGGCTTTTCCCTGTGGAAGATCTCGTCAATGGCGGGCTGGGTTACACTGGTGTGGTGAAAGTTGACCCCTCTGGCCAGGTGTGTGAGCTTGCCGGTACTGAGGTCATCTACCACTACCACCCGGTAGTCCAGCTCAATTAATCTGTCAACGAGGTGAGAGCCTATAAAGCCAGCACCACCGGTGACGAGGACGGTTTTGGAGCCTACCAACCCTGGTTCATACTCCTGAGGCGTTTTACTCTCTCTTCAACGGGTGGATGGGTAGAGAATAGGCGCATCATACCCTTGCCGTTGAGGAAGCTCATGGTTTGTCCATGCATTGGCTCCACAATGTAGAGGTGGGCCACCGCCTGGTTGGCCTCCATGGGAATGCGCTTAGACCAGCTATCCAACTTCTCCAACCCGCTGGCCAGTGCCTCTGGATTGCCCGATGTCTTGGCTCCGGTGGCATCGGCCTGGTACTCCCGGGTACGGGAGATAGCCAGCCGCACCAGAGTTGTAAGCATGGGTATTACGATGGCCAGGAGAAGCAGGCCTCCAATACCGATGGCGCCGCCGTAGAGGCCGCCACCGCCCCGGCCCCTGCCGAAGCCCCCGAATATCAGGGAGAACTTGGCCATCCAGGCGATCATGCCGATGGCCGAGGCCACGGTGGCAACCATGGTCATAATAAGCGTGTCACGGTTGCCCACATGGGCCAACTCGTGGGCAATGACCCCTCCCAGCTCATCCCGGTTTAAAATCTTAATTATCCCCGTTGTGGCCGCTATGGTGGCCTTCTTGGGACTACGGCCTGTGGCGAAGGCGTTAGGGGAATCCTTGTTGATAATGTAGACCTTGGGCTTTGGTATTCCGGCCCGGGTGACCTGCTCATCAACTATGGAGTGAAGCTCCGGCGCCTCCTCAGGAGTAGCCTGGTGGGCGCCGGCTATCCGCAGGGCCATCTTGTCGCTAAACCAGAAGGCGAAGAAGTTTATCCCAACGGCAAAGATCAGGGCAAAGATTAGCCCCTGGGGTCCTCCTATCAGTGCGCCTACCACCAGGAGGAGACCTCCCATCAGCATCATCAGGAGTCCGGTCTTTATTGCGTTCATGGTTTAATTAACCCCTCGAAGGGTACCACCCTCCTACTGGTTAGATACATTATATCACTGCGTGATACAAGGCAAGTGGGTGTGTTTTTGTGTTGGGGTGTGCCAAAAATCGGCTGGATCCCCAGGAAATGCGGGGAGACATTTTTTAACGGCTACGCGGAACCTTGGTGACGGGGAGGCTGCCATATCGAAACTTACCGTTGACAGTCTCTCGGTTTAGCTTTCGGTTTAGGTGGAGGCCTTCAAGTATGAACTCCGCCGCCGCCGCCCGGGTTTCGGGGCGTTGGTCTGCGCCCAGTTCCACCGTAGCGTCCTCCAAACTGGAGTTGGCCCTAAGTGCTTTCCGATAGCTTGCCACCGGCGCCTCGCTGCTCACCTCCACCACCTTACCGTCCTGGAAGTATTGCACCACCGGCTCCAGCGCCTGGATGTCTAGATGCCGACCGAAGACGGTGAGGAGGGCCCGTTTGGTCAACTCATCAATAACTCGATCCTCCCGGCCGTCCTCAAAGGATTCCATTTCTATCTTGCCGTTAAAAGAGGCCGCTATAAAAGGAAGGTCGCTTACTCGGGGAACGGCCCATTCCTCTTTGTTGCGTATGGCCCTGCGGGTGGCGTTGCTGATAACGGTCTCCAGGTTTGCGATGGATACACGCACGCTGACCCCGGACCTCTGGTTAATGTGGGAGCTTCTTCTGGCCTGAGCGGTGATCTCAGCGATTACCTCCTTAAAGTAGGGAGGAACAAATACGTTGTCCTCATCCAGGATTGAGGACCGCTCCTGGTCCATTATCTCCATCTCTTGCGCTATGTTTTGGGGGTAGTGGGTACGAATTTGGGCACCGTAACGGTCCTTTAACGGCGTGATGATCCTGCCCCGGTTGGTGTAGTCCTCCGGATTGGCGGTGGCGACGACAAAGATGTCCAGGGGCAAACGGATGCGGTACCCTTTAATCTGAACGTCCCGCTCCTCCATTAAATTAAACAGCCCCACCTGGACCCTCTCAGCTAAGTCGGGCAGCTCGTTGATGGAAAATATCCCCCGGTTGGTCCTTGGGACTAGTCCGTAGTGAATGGTATGCTCGTCGGCCAGATAACGGCCCTCAGCCACCTTAATTGGGTCCACTTCCCCAATTAGGTCGGCGATGGATATATCAGGGGTAGCCAGTTTTTCCGAATACCGCTCATCGCGGCCAATCCAGCGTATCTTTGTCTTGTCGCCATCCTTTGCCACCTTGGCTAGGCAGGGCTTGCAGTTGGGTGAAAAGGGGATGTCGTTAATCTCACACCCGTCGATGGTGGGTATCCACGGGTCCAGCAAAGATACAAGGCTGCGGATTATGCGAGATTTGGCCTGGCCCCGCTCGCCCAGGAGGATTATGTCCTGGCCTGCCAGAATAGCGTTTTCTATCTGAGGGATTACGGTGTCGTCGAAACCGATGATACCTGGAAAGAGGCGCTCCTTCTTCCTTATCTTGGCAACCAGATTCCTGCGCATCTCTTGGCGTATGCTAGATGGCTTGTAGCCGAAGCGCCGCAGCGCGCCGATGGTCTTCAATCGTGAGCGAGGTGGCATATTTGAGTTCTCCAGTCTGTCTGCTTTGCTTGGGCTCTAAACAGCGACTTTCTGTGGGCATTCCTATGCTTTCTTAAATTATAGCCTTACATAACTCCACGGTGCTAGCAAGGATGAGGCTCTTTCCGAAGGGAGAAATCGATAAATAGAGGCTGTCCGTACCCTTGGCATAGAGAAAATCCCGGTGATATACTGCCGCAGATTCGGATTGGGAGGAGGAACTGTGGAAGACAATGTACTACCCCAGTGTCTAAAATGTAATGTGGGCCAGTTGGTTCCCCTATCAGACTACGGTAGCCAGGGAGCAGCGGTTCACTACAAGGCTTGGGTTTGTACCAATCCTGATTGCGGATTCAATTTGAAGATCCGCAATGGCGATATTTATTTCAACGAGCCTGTTACAAGTGGTGCTTCCCGCGTCCCCAAAATGCGGTAGCCACCGTTACTAGACATGCGCCCCGGCATCGTCAATAGTTTCTGAGCATCCAAGAGGTATCCCTTGAATGGGATCGTGACTAGGCCAAGAGCCTTGATCCACTTTCCCACATCATTTGCTATCATCAGAGATAGGATATGGAAGCAGGAGACTTTGATCGCAGTCCAAGGCCGCGCAAGACTCGACGTTGGTTCCTATCCTTTTCCGGCCTGTCCCTCATTGGCTTGGGGCTGATCTTTCTGGCCGGCGGCGGAGCCTACTTTGGGTATTCCTGGTGGGCCCACTCCAACCTGGACTCCCTCAATGTAACCGCCGCCGACATGCCTGATGGCGATGCTCCGGGGGTGCTGCAGTCCAACAGAGGGTCCTCCGGAACTGAAGACCTCACGGCGGGCCAAATCACCACCCTTAGGCTATCGCCAGAGGCCATCGCGGCCCAAGCCCTTTTCCCGGGCGAAGCGCTGAACCCCGTTTTCTGGAGTGATCCTTTAGCGGGGGAGTCTACAGCCGTCGTGCTAAATCCTCTCCTTGATGAGTTTGATCCAATTGACCTTTCTTCCGTCGCAAGCTGGAAGTCTCTTCCGGCACCAACCAGGATAACCATCCCTGCCATAGGCGTTGATTCTGACGTGAACGGTCTTCAGATATTGGACCTGGGGGACAGCCGAGCGTACGAGACGCCGAAAAATATAGTGGGCCACATTCCAGAGACGGCCAACGCCGGTGAAAATGGGACTGCCTGGTTCTTTGGTCATCTGGAAAGTCCTATCGCCGGAGAAGGAAACGTCTTTGCCAAGCTGCCCCAAATTCCCAACCTCCTTCGGCAAGGGCCGGTCTACACCACCGTGGACAACGGTGAGACCACCTTCCTTTATAGACTGACCGCCTCGGAAGTTATCCATGAGGACGACCTGACTATTTACGAGCTGGGTGGCCCTTCCATTAGCCTTGTTGCCTGCGTTCCCAGGTTCGAGTATGACTACCGCTTGGT
>JAPULR010000219.1 GCA_027294635.1 Chloroflexota bacterium
CTCGACGATCCCACAGATGCGACCGCTCTGATCCATCCGTGCCGCCGACTCCTCTCGGAGTCGCATGAGCTCCTGTTGAAGCTCCTTGAGCTCGCTCATCAGCCTGTCAATCTCATGAACTTTGCGGTCCAGCAGCGCCAGCACGTGGACACAAGGGGTCTGTTGCGCATCGTAAAGGGTCAACGTCTCCCCTATATCCGAAAGGGAGAAACCCAGGCCCTTAGCCTTCCTTATGAAGATGAGCCGCTCCACGTCCTTTTCGTCGTATAGACGATAGCCCGAATCGGTGCGGTCCGTTTCATGTAGCAGCCCTATCAGCTCGTAGTAGCGTATGGTCTTGGTGGTGACCCCGCTCTTTTTCGCCAGTTGGCCTATCTTGAGTATTCCGCTCATTTAGTACTCCGTGAACATAAAATTTCATCGTCTAATAAGTAAGATGCAGTCGCCAGTAAAAGATTACACCTTCCGGTCGAGTAGAAAGTCAACCACATCAGCAAATTGCTTTTTCCAAGGGCTTGACATTCCAGTCGCTGGAATGTGTTGACTTGACATGGAGGATTCCAAATGAGCAAAAGATTCACCATAGGAAGGCTGGCGGATGTAACTAGGGTTCCTGCAAAGACTATCCGCTACTACGAGGCGGTTGGCATCCTCCCACCGCCGCAGCGAAGCGAGTCTCGCTACCGCCTGTACTCACAGACGGATGTGCGCCGGCTTGAACTTGTCCGGCGCGCCAGGCTGCTGGATATGACCCTGCCCGAGGTGCGGGAGCTAGTGCAGCAGGCCAGCAGCGTAACGTGCGATGACTTTCAGAACCGCTTCCTGGAAGTGGTTCGAATCAAGCTCAAGGACGTGGATAGGCGGATCGCTGATCTAAAGCAGCTGAAAAATGATCTCCACCGCCTGGAGGCACACTTCATGGAAGCTGAAAAGGAGGCCGTAGCGGATCACACAATGTTGGAATGTTCCACGGAAACATGTACATGTCTTGGAAGAACAAGTGGTAACAAAGACAAGAGACAGGAGGTGCCGTTGTGGCTAGACAAGTACGAGTCGAAGAGGTGACCGAGCAGAAGCCCAAGCAAGACTGCGGATGCGGGTGTGGAGGCGGTCTTTGTGGAACCAGCCGTCAGGAAGTGATCAAGATAGGCTCCCATGAGGCCGTAGCGGCCAAGGCATCCAATACTGGGCAGTGCGGCTGCGAGTGCTGTAGCTAGTTAGCCTCATAGCCTTCTTCGAGCTGGCCGAAAGGAGAGGGTTGCTCTAGCTGACCGCAACCTTCATCACATAATGGGAAACCTCGGCTGATGCCCGCTGATAAAAGCTCCTTCTCCGTGGTAGAATCTGCGGCAGCACTCCCCAAGGAGAATCTGGAATGGCACCGCAGCGAGAAGAGGCGCGAAACCTACAGCTCCTATCCCACCATGACCTCGACGGTTATGGCAACGGCGGTGAAGGTATCGCCCTGCAGGTCACCAAGAGCGGGCGAAGAATCCTCTATATCGCCCATGAGTCCGCGCCCAAGGACTTCACCGGTATTGACGTAACGGACCCAAAGGACCCACGGCTGGTGGTCCAGACGGAGCTACACCGCGGTGGTATTCGGTCCAACTCCCTGGCCCTGGTAGATGACCTCCTGCTGGTAGCCTACCAGTCGTCCGCACTAGGCACTCCCTCCGTCGGAGTCGGCATTTACGACGTAGGCGATCCCGCAAATCCAAAACAAGTTTCCTTCTTCGACACATCGGGGCCCCACTCCCGCGGCGCTCACTGCCTCTGGTTCGTCGACGGCAAGTACGCCCACGTCAGCACCGGTGCGGCTGACTTCGTGCCTACCAACCCCAAGGATGACCAGTTTTATATGATAGTAGACGTAGGCAAGCCCGCGTCTCCCACCGAGGTTGGTCGCTGGTGGCTCCCTGGCACCAGGGAGGGGGACAGCGAGCCTGCGCCCCAGCGCCACGCCGATTTCGATGCGGGCTTCAGGCTCCACAACGCCAACGTATACCCGCAGCGTCCCGACCGCGCCTACCTCGGATACCTGGACGCGGGAGCAATCGTGCTGGACATCTCTGATATGTCCCGACCCAGCATGGTGAGCAGGGTGGACTACCACCCTCCCTTTCCGGGATTTACCCACACCGTCCTGCCGCTGTTCCAGCGAGAGCTGATGATAGTAACCGATGAGGCCGTCACGGAGGACTGTAGCGACTGGCCCAAACTCACCTGGGTCATGGACATGCGACAGGAGACAAATCCAGTCATCGTCAGCACCATGCCCATGCCTCCCAGGGAGGCCTTCTGCGACCGAGGCGGCCGCTTTGGCTCCCATAACATCCACGAGAACCAGCCGGTACCCACTTCCTGGATGTCGGAGACCGTCATCGTCGGGGCCTACTTCAACGCCGGGGTCCGGGTACACGACATCGGCGATCCCTTCAGACCGCAGGAAATAGCCTACTACGTGCCGCCGGTGCCCCAAGGCGCCACAGGGGTAAACATTAACGACGTTTACGTGGACGAGAACGCCCTGGTATATGCCATCGACCGGACCAGGGGCGGGCTGTACATCCTTGAGATGACGCTTTAAGACAGGGTTGGCATCCACCCTTTTACAGCCCAGGGCCGCGTCGTCATAATGTAACCCATGCTTCCCTACAAAGCGCTGTTGCGGCCTTTGCTGTTCTCCCTCCCTTCGGAAAGGGCCCACCGCCTCGGCGAACTGGTCCTACAGAGGAGGTTCCTTTGGAAGCTCCTGGAGCCTTACTATCGGACCACCGACCCAGGCCTGAAGACATCCCTGGCCGGAATTGAGCTGTCTAACCCTGTGGGGGTAGCGGCGGGCTGTGATAAGAACTGCCAGTTCCTTCCCTCTCTGCTGAGCCTGGGCTTTGGCTACGTGGTGGGCGGCACCGTAACCCTCGAACCTCGGCAGGGAAACCCCAGCCCTCGCCTGGTGCGCAACCCCAGGGAGAAGTCTCTGGTAAATTCCCTGGGGTTCCCTGGTATAGGCGCCGAGGCCGTGCTGCGAAACCTGGAAAGGTCCCCAGTGAGGCCCCTTATACTGAGTGTCGCGGGCCTTACGCTGGAGGAGTTCGTTGAGTGCTTCCGACGCATGGAACCCCGAGCCGACGGCGTGGAGCTCAACATCAGCTCTCCCAACACCGCGGGCCTAAGGATATTCCACGAACCTGAAACTTTCCGAACCCTCCTGGAGCAGGTTAACGCAGAGCGCAAGAAGCCCCTATTTGTAAAGATACCCCCCTACGGCAATGAAGAGGGTCAACAAAAGGTACTGGAGTTGGTGAGGACAGCACGGCAAATGGGAGTGGACGGTATTACCGCAGCCAACACCAGGCCCGTACAGGAGCCCAGACTGAGGATAGGTAGCGGCGGTCTCAGCGGCAAGCCTCTGTTCCAGGACACGGTTAGGATTGTGGCTGATGTACGGAAAGAGGTAGGTGATAGGATAGCCGTCAACGCTTGCGGGGGCATATCCAACCCAGAAGAGGCCCTACAGGCCCTAGCACATGGAGCCGATACGGTGCAGCTTTATACTGGACTCATATACGAGGGACCAGGTGTTGCCAGAAGCATCAGCCGGGGGCTGAGCCGCTATCTAAAAGACCACGACCTGGCCTCGATCAAGGAGCTTCAAAGAACTTAGCGACGTGTCACAGCAAACGAAGAACTGGAGGCGCGGTTGTAATCCAAAGGCGCCCTAATAGATAATAAGCCTATTGAGACCCTGAACGCTACGGGTCGATGAGGTCTCAAATATAATGAGAGATCAGCACCAAATAAATTCATGAGCATTAAGCAGATAAGCGCGGTAACCCTAGCGGTGCGGGACATGACCAGGGCCGTGGAGTTCTACAAGAAGCTAGGAATGGAGATTTCCTACGGGGGGGGCGACTCCTTTTTCACTACGTTCCGCGCCGGAGAAGACGCTCTCAACCTGATACTGGCCCCCGGAAGGCAGCATGAATGGTGGGGACGAGTCATACTCCGCGTTGGGGCAGTGGACGAGGTACATGAACGCCTGAAAAAGGCTGGCCTTGAACCTGAGGAACCCAGGGACGCCGCCTGGGGAGAGCGCTTCTTCCACATCTGGGACCCCGACGGCAACGAACTGAGCTTTGCTGAGGTCTTACCTTCTCGCGAGGAAACTTAATTCGTATCTGGAAATTTCAAAAGAGGTTGCCTCCGGTCTGCCGTCCCAATGGGGACAACGCGTTGAAGACGACCCTTCGACAAGCTCAGGATGAGCGGGTTTATTTCCGCTCATGGTGAGCCCGTCGGCGGGCTCGGGGGAGCGCGTTTGGACTCCGCTCAGGATGAGCGGGGGAATCTGCTTGTGGCCACCAGGAAAACCTGCTCGTGGTGAGACCTTCGGCGGGCTCGGGGTCCCGTTATCCCGTCTGTACCGATAACGGTATCTGCGGGATAAATCGGGATTATCCGGGATCGAACCATTAGCAGGATCCCCACAAGCAAACCGGACGCTACTGGCCGTAGACCTCTGTATCAGGGTAGAAGTCCTTCCAGCCAAACCAGAAGGCGTGAGTGGTGGGGATCTGCTCAAGAGCTTTACCCTCCAGTGGTCCTTCTATTGCCTCTCCGGTTAAGGCT
>JAPULR010000022.1 GCA_027294635.1 Chloroflexota bacterium
CCTGGCGCCGCCTGACGTAGAAATTGTGGCCGCCGTCAACACGGAATTCGTTGGCAGGGACACGGTTCTTTCGGAAGGAGACGAGGTTGCCCTTATTCCACCCGTAAGCGGAGGCCGAGAATGATTGAGATAACGCGCAACGCACTTGACCCCCAGCCCATTACCGCTTCGGTACGCAGGGATAGCAACGGCGCCGTGGTGACCTTCCTGGGCACCACCAGACGCACTTCCGAGGGTAAAACCGTCCTTTACCTGGAATACGAAGCCTATGAGCCCATGGCCCTTAAAAAGCTGGAGGGGATAAGCCAGGAAGTCACCTCCAAGTGGGCCATCCAGGATGTGGCCATCGTCCACCGTATCGGACACCTGGAGATAGAGGACACCAGCCTGGTGGTTGCTGTGGCTTCTCCCCACCGCAAGGAAGCCTTTGAAGCGTGTCACTACGTTGTGAACCGCATCAAGGAGGCCGTGCCCATCTGGAAGAAAGAGCTCTTTGAGGACGGAGAGGTCTGGGTAGGGTGCCAGTCCCACCAGCATTCGCAGGCTGGTACCAGAGCATAGACCACTGCCTTCGAATCGGCTTTGGGGCACCTTCCATCTACCGTAAGAACCTCCCCCAAATAATAAGCTGCTCTTTTACCCCCCTTGCGGGTTTGTGAAATTTTTTGCATAATTGATTCCGTAGTTTCCCTGGTGGTTAGAGCGGGGTGGCCCCACCCGTTCCCATCCCGAACACGGAAGTGACACGCCCCAGCGCCGACGATACTGCCCTGGCAACGGGGTGGGAAAATAGGCCACCGCCAGGGAAGTATCTACACCACTAGAATTCCGCGGGAGTTCCCTCTCTTCTACGTGTGTGGTGGGCTAAATTCTGAAGGAGGGAGTTGGGGGTAGCGTACGAAAAGCACGTCCAAACCAGCCTCAATGATGAAACCAGCACCTTTACAGTATTCGTCAACTGAACCTATAATTAAAAGGATCGCTTATTGGAGGGACCCTCTGCAGGGTGGAGTTAAAACGGCGCCTCAGGTTAGATAACCCCTAAAGTGCTCTTGAGGGCTGAAACACATTCCCAGAGTCCGTCGTACTTAAGAATAGGAATCTAGTAAAAAACCGAACCAATAAGCAAAGACAGGGCCAAGATCACTCTTAGCCCCCATTTAGGTCTGAGGGATAAGCTGATGTCTAGTAGATTCGAAAAGTTCTCGGAGAGAGCACGAAGGGTCCTCACTCTGGCCCAAGAAGAGGCGCAACGCTTCAACCATAACTATATTGGGACGGAGCACATCCTCCTGGGCCTTGTTCGGGAAACGGAAGGCGTGGTAGCCCGGGTGCTTATAAACCTGGGCATAGACCTCAATAAAGTGCGCGCCGCGGTAGAATTTATCATCGGCCGAGGGGAGAAACCGGTCCAGGGCGAGATAGGTCTCACCCCTAGAGCTAAAAAGGTTATCGAGCTGGCGGTGGATGAGGCCCGCCGCATGAACCACTCCTACATCGGTACTGAGCACTTGCTGGTTGGCCTCCTACGGGAGGGTGAAGGAGTGGCTTCTGGAGTGCTGGAGAGCCTGGGGGTGACCCTTGAGAAAGTGCGGGCGGAGACCAATCGAGTTCTCAGCCAGAACGCTCCTTCAGGCGCCCAGGGGTCCCGCACCTCCACGCGCACCCCCACACTGGACCAACTGGGCATTGACCTGACGGCTGCCGCCAGATCCGGCAAGCTGGACCCCGTCATAGGCAGGGACAAGGAGATCGAACGGGTAATCCAGATTATCAGCCGCAGAACCAAAAACAACCCCGTCCTCATTGGCGAGCCGGGTGTAGGGAAGACCGCCATTGTAGAGGCCTTGGCTCACCGTATCGTGTCGGGAGAGGTACCGGAGACCCTGCAAGGAAAGCGGCTCCTAACTCTAGACATGGGCGCCCTGGTGGCGGGCACAAAGTACCGCGGTGAGTTTGAGGAGCGGCTAAAGAAGGTCATAGAAGAAATACGCAACTCAAAAAACTGTATCCTTTTTATTGACGAGATGCACACCTTAGTGGGCGCCGGCGCCGCCGAAGGCGCTGTGGACGCTGCCAACATCCTGAAGCCATCCCTGTCCAGAGGCGAGCTCCAGACCATTGGCGCCACCACCATGGACGACTATCGTAAGTATGTGGAGAGAGATCCGGCTCTGGAACGACGGTTCCAGCCGGTGATGGTAGAAGAGCCTACGGTAGAAGAGACAACAAAGATTCTCGAAGGAATCCGCGGTCGTTACGAAGAGCACCACCGCGTGACCATCACCGACGAAGCCCTTTCCACGGCAGCAAGCCTGGCGGCACGCTTCATACCCGACCGCTTCCTGCCAGATAAGGCCATAGACGTAATGGACGAGGCGTCCTCCCGAGTGCGCCTTCGCACTAGCTCCACACCCCTATCCCTGTCCGAGACCACACGGGTGCTGGAGAGTGTCCGCAAGGAGAAGGACGACGCTATCGGCGGCCAGCAGTACGAGTACGCCGCCGAGCTTCGGGATAGGGAGATGCGCCTATCCGAGAAGCTAGAAGGCCAGAAGACGGAGTGGGAAGGGGACCGGGCCCAGGAGCAACCCACAGTCACTGGGGAAGACGTGGCTGAGGTTGTTAGTATGTGGACCGGCATCCCCGTCACAAAGCTGGCCCTAGAGGAGACGGAGCGTCTGCTCAACATGGAGGAGGAGCTACACAAGAGGATAGTGGGCCAGGACGAAGCCCTGACCAACATCTCCAAGGCCGTGCGGCGCGCCCGGGCCGGACTCAAGGACCAAAGGCGCCCCGTTGGAGTGTTCCTATTCCTTGGACCCACCGGCGTGGGAAAGACGGAACTGGTACGCGCCCTGGCGGAGTTTATGTTTGGTAGCGAAGACTCCATGATCCGGCTGGATATGTCGGAGTTCATGGAGCGCCACACAGTGGCACGGCTGATCGGCGCGCCGCCGGGCTACATCGGCTTTGAAGAGGGCGGACAGCTCACCGAGGCAGTGCGTCGTAAGTCCTACTGCGCCATCCTCCTGGACGAGATCGAGAAGGCCCACACCGAGGTATTTAACATCCTGCTCCAGATCTTTGACGACGGGCACCTGGCAGACGCCAAGGGCCGCAGGGTAGACTTCCGCAACGCCATCATCATAATGACCAGCAATCTTGGCTCCGACCTCATTCGCCGTGAAAACGCCCTCGGTTTCTCCCTCAAGTCGCAAGAGGCCAAGACCGATGAGCAGGCCTACAATCGAATGAAAGACAAGGTCATGGAAGAGGTAAAGCGCTTCTTCCGGCCGGAGTTCCTTAACCGGATAGACTCGATAATAGTTTTCCATGCCCTGGACAGGGACCAAATCCTGACCATCGTGAGCTTGCTGCTGCGTGAGGTTGAAGACCAGCTAAGGGAGAAGCAGATCTCCCTGGAGGTGACTGATGCGGCCAAGGAGCACCTTGCGGAAAAGGGCTACGATCCTAACTACGGCGCCAGGCCGCTGCGCAGGCTCATACAGAACGTGGTGGAGGACAAACTATCCGAGGAGCTCCTGGGAGGACGCCTGAACGCCGGCGATACCGCCGTGGTGGACGTGGAGAACGACGAGATCGTGGTGGGAGCAAGAGTAGCTGTGGCCTCCTCCACCTAGAACGGCTCCTCTGAGCCGGGATACCTGACCACATACCTGGAGGGTTTATCGCAGACGACCCCGCTATTTTGTGACACAGCAGCAACCGAAAGTTTAGCCTGCACTGAAAGGAAGGCCTACCATCGTGGATAGGCCTTTCTTTTATGGCTGGGTCATTGTAGGCACCCTATTCATGGTGAACTTCGCCACCATGGCCACAGGGACGCTAAACTTTGGCCTCTTTGTGCTGCCCATGAGCGATGACCTGGGTATGTCCCGAGGATTCATCGGCTGGTCCCAGACTACCCGCATGCTCGCCGGCGGCGTCTCCGGCTTTATTTTGGGACGGCTGCTGGACCGCCACGGGCCGCGAGTCCTCATAGCTGTGGCCTCTTTGACCACCGGGGCCTGTATGGTAGGCCTGGTTTACATTCAAGACGCCTGGCAGTTCCTCCTCCTTTTCAGCGTCATGGGGCTCATTGGCCTCTCGGCGCCAGGCGGCCTCCTTACGTCGGTGCCGGTGGCCAAGTGGTTTGTGCGGCAGAGGGGGAAAGCCCTGGCTATGGCCACCATGGGCCTCGGCGTAGGCGGCATCGCCTTCATGCCGGTGACACAGGTCCTCATAGACGAAGTAGGGTGGCGGGGCACCTGGCTGGTGCTAGCCATAGTGAGCGTTACCCTCACCGTCCCACTAGCGGTACTCCTTCTTAGACGCCAGCCCGAGGACATGGGCCTAAATCCGGACGGAGCGCCAACGGAACTGCCACAGTTATCGCAAAGGTTAGCAAGCCGTGAGGATCACCAGTGGACGGCCTCACAAGCCCTCCATACCAGGACATTTTGGCGGCTGATACTCTTCTTTGGTTTGCTAGGCTTCGCCGCCGGGGGCGGCAGCATCCACCGCCTCCCCTACTGGGTGGAGCAGGGTTTTGATCCTAAGCTTGTGTCCTACGCCTTCTCCGCCGATGCTGCGGGAGCCGCCCTTATGGCCCTGACGGCGGGATTTCTGGTAGACCGTTTCCCCGTGCGGTTCGTGGCCCTGGCATCCTGCCTGGGTTTTATCACGGCCATCGGGTTGATGCTGATTGCCTCTAACGCCTTCTATCTATTCGCCTCCACCATCCTCTTCGGGCTATCCGTAGGCGCCAATATGATCGTGACTTCTTTTGTGTGGGCAGACTACTACGGTCGGACCTTTCTAGGCACCATACGAGGCATAGTCCTCCCCGCAACATTGGTCACCGCAGGCGCCGGGGCCCCCATCGCGGGATACATATACGACGCCGGAGGCAGCTACAAGCCCGTGTGGTGGATACTGATAATGCTATACGCCTTGGCCGCCCTAGTGATTATCAACACCAAGGCTCCCCAGCCTTTGAAACCTCAAGGTGATATAACCCCTAATCCTGATTAAGAGACAAGGCCTGTCCAACGGTTTGCTATAATAACGCCAGTCTTCCCAAGGACAACGCCCTTGCCCCGCCAAACTAGCAAACGAACTCTCTTCTTCTGCCAAAGCTGCGGCCAAGAAAGCCCCCGCTGGATGGGCTTTTGCCCTGCCTGCGGCGACCGTACTCCTCTCGTAGAAGCTCCCATGCCCGACGCACCCTCCAGCAGAGGCTGGACCTCCCCCTCGGCTTCCGAGCCCCAGGAGTTGGCTGGAGTACCTTCCGAGGAGCGGGGACGCATCTCGCTACGGTACAGGGAAATGGACCGTGTTCTGGGCGGGGGACTGGTGCCAGGGTCGGTGGCCCTCTTCGCCGGGGAACCGGGGGTGGGAAAGTCTACTCTCCTACTCCAAGCCGCCGACTTTGTTGCCGCTAAGGGGGTAAAAGTCCTCTACGTTTCAGGGGAGGAGTCGGAGCAGCAGATAAAGCTGAGGTCCAACCGCCTGGGCCTCTCAGGTCGAGGCATATACCTGCTGGCGGAAACGGATGTGGACCAGATCATCCATCAACTTGAAGAGCGTCTTCCCGGTTTGGTGGTTATCGACTCGATCCAGACCCTCTCTACGGCAGAAGCGTCCTCCGGGCCGGGCAGCGTTACCCAGGTGCGGGAGTGCGCCTTACGTCTCATGCGATGGGCTAAAGCGCGAGGAACCCCGGTGCTTCTAGCCGGCCACGTGACCAAGGACGGAACCCTAGCCGGACCCCGGGTACTGGAACACATGGTGGATGTAGTCCTGTACCTTGAGGGAGAGAACCTGGGAGCCCACCGCCTCCTCAGAAGCGTAAAGAACCGTTTTGGCTCCACCAACGAGGTGGCCATGTTTAGGATGGGAGACGGTGGGCTGGAAGAGGTCTCGGATCCCTCCAAGGCCCTTTTGGAGGAGCGAGGCCAAGGGGCCGTCGGCTCCGCCGTCGTGTCTGTACTGGAAGGGAGTAGACCGCTGCTAGTGGAAATTCAAGCCCTCACATCTCCCTCGGCCCTGCCGGTGCCGAGGCGCACCGCCAACGGAGTGGACTACAACCGCATGATAATGATCACGGCGGTGCTGGCGCGTAGGGCCAGGCTGAGCCTAGCCAACCAGGACATTATCGTCAACGTGGCCGGGGGCCTCAGGGTCTCGGAGCCTGGGGCCGACCTGGGCATGGCACTGGCCATTGCCTCCAGCTTCCGCAATCAGCCGATAAAGCCTGGGCTGGTAGCCATCGGCGAAGTTGGCCTAAGCGGCGAGCTTCGATCGGCGCCCCAGACGGACCGCCGCCTGGCAGAGGCGGCGCGTCTGGGCTTTTCGAGCTGCGTCCTGCCCGCCTGGGCTCGGGGCAAAATTCCGGCGACTACGGGATTGGAGCTTGTATACGCACCCACCTTGGGAGAGGCAATGCGTCTGTCTCTGGAGCGGCGCTCTGGGAAGGGGGGGGTGGCGGAGGAGAGCGAACTGGCGAATTTGGAGAAGCTAGAGGAGTGACCCCTCAGCCAAGGACTTAGCCCATTTCTATGCCCCCAAAACCTTGACTTGAACCCTGGGTTTTCATACAATAAACTAGTACGTGGCGGCCCAGCCGTCGCGTTTATGTGTTTGAGAGTGGATACGGGCCCCAGTGGCGCAACGGTAGCGCAGCCGACTTGTAATCGGCAGGTTAGCGGGTTCGAGTCCCCTCTGGGGCTTCCCCTCCGAACACCTTGATAGCCAGGGGGAAGGATAGCGGCGGTAACCGTTGGCGTTGGTCAGCACCTATGCTAAACTAAGGCCCAACCCCTATGGAGGGGTGGGTGAGTGGTTTAAACCACCAGACTGTAAATCTGGCGCTCGAAAGGGCTCCGCAGGTTCGAATCCTGCCCCCTCCACCATCGAGAAATAGTTATAATAAGCCCATAAATTATCGTATTGCCCACATAGCTCAGCCGGTAGAGCACGCCCTTGGTAAGGGCGAGGTCGACGGTTCAAGTCCGTCTGTGGGCTCCATCAGCAAATAGAAAATATACGTAGGGAGGAGCCTTAATGGCAAAGCAGCGTTTTGAGAGGGGTAAGCCTCACTTGAACGTGGGTACCATAGGTCACGTTGACCACGGCAAAACCACCCTCACCTCTGCCATGACGCAGGTCCTGGCAAGCCAGAATACGGGTACCAGCTTCAGGGCTTTTG
Organism: Chloroflexota bacterium; assembly: GCA_027294635.1. Lineage (GTDB taxonomy): Bacteria > Chloroflexota > Dehalococcoidia > Lucifugimonadales > JAPULR01. The sequence continues at coordinate 7,214 of JAPULR010000022.1, forward strand.
ACTCCATCGACAACGCCCCAGAGGAAAAGGCCCGGGGCGTGACCATAAACATCGCTCACATCGAGTACGAGACGGCCAACCGTCACTACGCTCACGTGGACTGTCCGGGCCACGCCGACTACATCAAAAACATGATCACCGGCGCGGCGCAGATGGACGGCGCCATCCTGGTGGTAAGCGCCCCCGACGGCCCCATGCCCCAGACCCGGGAGCACATCCTTCTCGCACGGCAGGTCGAGGTGCCCAGGATTGTGGTCGCCCTGAACAAAGTAGACGCCATGGAGGACGAGGAGCTATTAGAGCTGGTGGAACTGGAAGTCAGGGAACTCCTGAGCCAGTACAACTTCCCAGGCGACGATACCCCCATTATCAGAGTCAGCGCCCTGAAGGCCCTGGAAGAGCAAGAGGCGGGCCAAACCGATGGACCCTGGAGCCAGAAGATCCTTGATCTCATTAACGCCATGGAAGAGTTTATACCTGTCCCTGAGCGCCCCAAAGATCGGCCCTTCCTCATGCCTATCGAGGATGTTTTTGGCATCAAGGGACGCGGTACTGTGGTCACGGGCCGAGTGGAGCGCGGGACCATCAAAACCGGAGATGATGTGGAAATCGTGGGATTCGGCGAGGTCACAAAGACCGTCGCTACCGGCCTTGAGATGTTCCACAAGATACTGGATGAGTCCGAGGCGGGCGATGCGGTAGGCATACTTCTCCGCGGGGTCGAACGGGAAGATGTGGAACGGGGCGAGGTGCTAGCTAAGCCTGGGTCCATTCTACCCCACTCCAAGGCCAAGGCAGAGGTGTACGTCCTGAGCAAGGAGGAGGGTGGAAGGCACACCCCCTTCTTCACCGGCTACAAGCCCCAGTTTTACATTCGCACCAGCGACATCACTGGTGAGATAAAGCTGGAAGAAGGCGTGGAGATGGTGATGCCCGGCGACAACACGACCATGGAGATAAACCTGATTTACCCCATCGCCATGGAGGAAGGCCTCCACTTCGCCATCCGCGAGGGTGGCCGGACCGTAGGCGCCGGAGTTGTAACTAAGGTGGAAGAATAAAGCTATGGCAAGGAAGCGAGGCGGGGCTCGTATTTTAGTCACGCTGCAATGCCCCGACTGCCGGGAGAGGAACTACACCACAAGTAAGAACCGCCATAGCGACCCCCAGCGACTGGAGCAACGCAAGTACTGCTCCAGGTGCCGGGGCCATCGGGAGCACAAAGAGGTAAGGTAAATGGCCACCCGTCCCCCACCCAACACAGCCGCCTACCGCCGTCCCAGTCAGAACCAGATGCGGGGCTTCCGCCCCGTGCAGTTTATCCAAGAAGTCATCTTGGAGTTGCGAAAGGCCGTTTGGCCCACCCGAGAAGAGACTATACGTCTTACCTGGGTTGTACTAATAATAGGCGGCTTTGTTGGGGCTGTGCTGGGACTTTTCGACTTCACTCTCACAAGGACCCTCACAAGGTACGTAATTCTGCCCTAGGTGGCACCGAGTGTCCACTAAACTGACGGCTCGGCGCTCATAAAATGGAAACTACTCAAGAGATACAGCAAGACTCCCAGTGGTACATAATCCACACCTATTCTGGACAGGAAGAGCGGGTGAAGAAAAACCTGGACATCCGCATCCAGAGTCTGGATATGCAGGACCGGATCTTTCAGGTTGTGGTGCCTACAGAGGAAGAGATAGCCATAAGAGATGGCAAACGCCGTACGGAACGCAGGAAGGTCTTCCCCGGCTACATTCTAATTCAGATGAAGATGGACGATGAAAGCTGGTATGCCGTAAGGAATACACCCGGCGTAACGGGCTTTGTTTCCACCGAGGACGAAAGGGACAAGCGACCTAAACCCATAGCTTTGGACCAACGGGAAGTTGACGCCATTATGACTCAGCTTGAGACCGGCCGGCCCAGGGTCACCGTGGGGCTCCAGGAGGGCCAAATGGTCAGAATCACTGCCGGACCCTTTAGCGATTTCATGGGGACGGTGAGCGAAGTTGACCCCGACAGGTCCAGGATAAGGGTCCTGGTTTCCTTCTTTGGGCGAGAGACACCGGTGGAGTTGGACTTCCTCCAGGTAGAGAAGGTGTAGGGAGAACCATTGGCAAAAAAGGTCCGAGCGGTAATCAAGCTTCAGCTTGCTGCGGGACAGGCCACTCCGGCTCCTCCCGTCGGCCCCGCGCTGGGACAGCACGGAGTCAATATCATGGCCTTCGTAAAGGAGTATAACTCACGAACGGCCAATCAGGGTGGGACAATCGTCCCAGTACACCTAACGGTCTTTGAGGACCGCTCCTTTACCTTCGTCACCAAGACACCGCCCGCTTCCGACCTCCTCCGCAAAGCGGCGGGGATCGAGAAAGGGGCTTCTCAGTCTTTGCTGGAAAAAGCAGGCTCCATCAGCCGTTCCGCCATTCAGGAAATCGCCAAACAAAAGATGGCCGATCTGAACGCCAACAGCTTAGAGGGCGCTACCAAAATTATTGAAGGCACCGCCCGCAGCATGGGCATAGAGGTAGAGGAGTAACGGGTGAAGAAGCGAGGAAAAAGGTTCCAGGACGCTGTCGCCGTCATGGACACCGACAAAGCCCATAGCCTTGAGGAAGCCGTAGACGTTTTAAAAGAGACTTCCAAGGTCAAGTTTGACGAGACCGTGGAGCTTCATCTGCGGACCAGCGCGGACCCTCGCCACGCAGACCAACTGGTGCGGGGTGTGACCATGCTGCCCCACGGATTGGGCAAAACGGTGCGGGTGCTGGTCTTCGCCAACGGTGAGGCCGCCGACATCGCCAAACGGGCCGGAGCCGACTTTATTGGGGACGATGATCTCATCCGCAACATTGAGGGAGGATGGGTGGACTTCGACATTGGCCTGGCGATACCGGATATGATGAGCAAGATTGGCAAGCTGGGCCGAGTGCTAGGCCGCCGCGGCCTGATGCCCAACCCCAGGACGGGTACCATGGTTCAGCCTCAGGACCTGCCTCGCACCATAGAAGAGGCCAAAAAGGGCCGCGTTGAGTACCGCATGGACCGCACCGGTCTCATCCACGTTTCGGTGGGAAAGGTTAGCTTCTCCCAAGAGCAACTGGTAGAGAATGTGGCCTCGATAGTAGACGCCATCGTAAAATCGAAGCCCTCTGGCGTGAAGGGCACCTTCATCAGGACCGCCTTTCTAACAAGCACTATGGGCCCCAGCATAAAGCTTGACGTTAACGCCCTTCTCTCTGTTAAAGTAGAATAGCGACAAACCAAACGCTTAAGACAGCGGGTTCCCAACAGGTTGGGATTAAATAACGCCCGCCGAGGCGCAAAGGAATGGCTAGCTCCTTCGTGAGCACTCCTTCCCCGCGCTTCGGTGCGGGGAATCTTGTTTCAGGGGTCTATATGCCAACGAAACGGAAAATAAACCAGGTAGAGGAGCTCAAGGACAGGCTCTCCAGGTGCAGCATTGCCGTGTCTACCAACCCCACTAACCTGGACGCTAATGAGATGAACGAGCTTCGTCGGAAGCTGCGGGAACGGAACGTCGAATATCGGATTGTGAAGAACACACTAACCTATATCGCCGCCGATGAAGCGGGAAGACCCAAGCTGAAGGAGGTGGTCCAGGGTCCCACGGGCCTGGCCTTTGGGTATGAAGACCCCACAGAGGTGGCCAAGGCCCTTGAGGAATTTATCCGAACGGCCCGGTCCTCCCTAAGCATCCAGGGGGCGCTCCTAGACCAACGGGTCCTCAGCCCCCAGGAGGTTTCCACCCTGGCTACCCTGCCGTCCAAAGGTGAGATTTTGGCCAGCCTGCTGGGTCAGATGCAGTCGCCCATTGTCCGCCTGGTCAGTCAGTTGCAGACACCTATAGTGGGCCTGGTAACTACCCTTAGGGGTCCTCTAGGGGGTCTTAGCATTGTTCTACAACAGAGGGCTCGTCAGCTTGAGAGCCCGGAATAACGCCTCAAGAAATTTGAGGTTCTACTAACATTCAGGAGGAGAGATGAGTAAGGACGAAATACTTGAAGCCATAAAGGGGATGTCAGTACTAGAGCTTTCGGAGCTGGTCAAGGACCTGGAGGAGCAGTTTGGCGTCTCCGCTGCAGCCCCGGTAGCCGTGGCCGCTGCCTCACCGGTCGCACAAGCCGCCAACGGTGGAGCGCCGGCAGCAGCGGACGAAGAACAGAGCGAATTTTCCGTGGTCCTTGAGGACTTTGGTTCCAGCAAGATCAACGTTATCAAAGCGGTGCGTGAAGTGACATCCCTAGGTCTGAGGGAGGCCAAAGAGTTGGTGGAGAGCGCCCCCAAGGCTGTGAGGGAGGGTATCAGCAAGGACGAAGCCAGCGAGGTCCAGAAGAAGCTTCAGGAGGCCGGAGCCACCGTTGCCCTAAAGTAACTGTGGTATCCTAAAGCCCAGGTAGAGGAATAGAATTTGAGCCGGCGAAAAGATAGAGAGCGCTTCATGGCTATGAAGCAACTCAACCCTGACTACGTTGGTTTTAGGGGCTACGGCGAGGACTCCACATCCTCGTCGGAGCCTCCTCTTGAGAAGGTCACCTGTTCCCGGTGTGGTAGAACCCGCAACGTTCCCGTTGGCGTAGCAGCCGACCACCAGGACGACTACGTGTGCGCTACCTGCCAGGAAGAGCTTGGCGAGGGGTCTGCCGAGACCGCCCCAGCGGAGGAGGAAGAAGAAGAGGAAACGGCCGTGGAAGAGGCCAAAGAAGCTTAGCGTAGTCCTCTAGACCAGCCTGTCTAAAGGGTCTCCCTTATCCCTATCACACTTTAGTTGGAAACCTGCGTTTTTCCGTACGTGGGAAGCAGGTTTCCCCCGGAAATCGGGACTATCATCGTGCCCTCTCCAGCCGCCCAAGGAGTTCCACGGCCCGCTAGAAAGAGAACAGGTCCAGGTACCAAGAGTACAGGTTTTCCCGGGCCAGGAGCACCGCAATTACCGAGGCTGCCAGAAAAGGGCCGAAGGGAACAGCGTCCTTCCTGCCTGCTCCCCTGAAAGCCATTAGGCCCAGGGCCACCAGACCGCTTGCGACAAAAGCGACGAAGAAGGCCGCCAGCACCTGTGGGTAGCCCACGGCTGCTCCCATCAAAGCGCCCATTTTTACGTCGCCTTCCCCCATCGCCCCCCGGAAGACAATGTAGATGACGAGCATTACCCCAAATCCCAGGCCGATCCCCGCTAACACCCTCAGGTAGGCTTCCCCCGCGTTGTACTCACTTCCAATGGACCCGAAGGGGAACAGAATCGCAATGACTGGCAGGCTAACCAAAAGCACCACGTTTAAGATGAGCTGATGCTCCAGGTCAATAAAGAAAATTACGATGAGCACGCAGACACTCAGGAGCACCACGAAGGTCTCCAGCGAGGCGCCAAACTGGTAAGCCGTCCAGCCAAAGAGTGCTCCTGCCACGGCCTCTACCAAGGGAACGCGCCAAGGGATCTTCGCCGTACAGTAACGACATCGGCCCCGGAGCCACAGGTAGCTGAACAGCGGGACCAGGTCGTAAAAAGCCAGGGGATGAAGACAAGCGTCGCAGTGGGACCTTCCTCGGACCAACGACTGTCCAAGGGGAAGGCGGTCCACCACCACGTTTAGAAAGCTCCCCACCGCAACCCCGATGAGGGTCATGTAAACGATATAGACCGCCTCCGTCACGGCAACATCCCGGGCATAAGGATGCTTACCCGCTGCCTTTGGAACGTAGGTCCTGTGAATATACAGCTAAGTCCGGATACAGGACCCTGGGAGGGTCTACCGTTGCCACGTCGCCTGTGGGAGCGGGTTGCCATCCCACAATTATAAGGTTCTCGATAGGGGTCACGTAATCGAATACGTTCCTCGTTTCACTGGAACCATTCCCAGCTTCACAGCTGTTGACACCCCCCGAAGGCGGTACGAGAATGGCCACACCCTCCAATGATGAAAGGAGTCTCTGCAATGGCTCAACCCACACAGACCCGATACAGCTCCATGATCAGAGACCTACCGACAACGGAGCGGCCCAGAGAACGCCTCAAAAACTACGGCTCCTCATCACTGAGCAATGTTGAGCTGCTGGCCATCCTGCTGAGAACCGGCGTTAAGGGAGAAGGCGTGGTCAGTCTGGCCACCCGCGTATTGGGCCGGTTCCAGGGTCTGGCGGGCCTGGCTAGAGCCAGCTACACGGAGCTGTGCTCCGAGCACGGCATCAGCGAAGCCAAGGCATGCCAACTCCTATCGGCATTAGAGTTGGGGAGGAGGTACGCCTCCCTGCAGCCAGAGGAAACACCGGTGATAAGCTCGCCTCAAGATGTGGCCAACCTGCTATCGTTGGGCTGTCGAGGCGCCAAGATACGACAATTTAAGCCTAGAACTGCTCCTTCACGCTGCCAAGCTTTGGGCCGCAGGTCATCCTTATGAGGCGGGTGCTTCCGAAGGCAAGTTTCCACAACCAAGCCTTCGTCAAGCATGTCGATAATGCACTGACAAAATTCAAGGACATACTCCAGGAGGACATCATGGCGAAACCCTATACCTCTCTGTTTGCCAACATTAATGGCCG
>JAPULR010000220.1 GCA_027294635.1 Chloroflexota bacterium
CGAGACCTTCGCGGTATTCGCCGAGAAAGAGACTCCAAGGCCAACGCCAGGAATTGAAAGGCATCGGTAGCATACTGCTTCGCCGCAACGGCCCCACGTCGATGTCTGTCCACAGTCCATCTGGGCGCCACGGCAAAGGGAACCAGCCACAGCACAGCCACTATCTTGAGGATGCCCAGGGCTACGGGCTCGCCGCCCAAAAGACGGCCCCAGTTGCCAGAAAGTCCGGTCTCTTCAAGAACGCCCTGAGCCGGGAAGAAGAGGGAGAGGGCTCCTAGAACAGCTACGACGATAAGGGCGGTTCCCAACCAGACGTTGGAGTAAGCGATTATCCATTCCCGTCTATAGCGAAGGGTCAGCAAAAAGGAGGCAGCCCATAGCGCAACGGGTATGTACCCGAAGCCAAGGCTACTCCAAAACCACTCCCTTACGCCCACCGAGAGGATGAGTACCAGGGCGGGAACAAGCACTAGAGCCAGGCCAACCAAGGCCCACCTTCCCCGACGCGAGAGGAGTAGGCCAAAGAACCTGATTAGCCACCGCATGACAACATTTCCAGATTAACCAGCATCGGATACCTCAGACCTCTAGGGTCACGGGTATAATCATAGGTCGACGGCCCGTACCTTTGTAAAGAAGCTCGCCGGCAATTTCCTTCACCTTTGCGTTAACATAGGACCAGTCCAAGGGATAATGACTGCCATGGTCCAGGGAATCATATATGTGGGCCGCCACCTTGCCGAAAAGCTCCTCTGCCTGTTGATGCTCCACAAAACCGCTGGATACCACTGCCGGCTCCGACAAGGGAGCTCCGCTGGCCTTATCAAAACTCAGTACTATTACTACTATACCATCCTGGGATAGCAGCTTACGGTCCCTCAGCACCACACTCTTGGTATCCATGGTGCTGAGGCCGTCAACATAAATATGCCCCGCCGATACCTGTTCCGTTACTTGGCCGCCAGTCGAAGTAAGCTCCAGCACATCGCCATCCTCCAGAATAAAGGCATTGTCTTTCTGCACACCCATATCTCGTGCTAGAGAGGCATGGGCCGCCAGCCCCCTGTATTCACCATGGACTGGCACAAAGAACTTTGGCTTGGTGAGGTTCAACATTATCTTTAGCTCTTCCCGGCTGCTGTGGCCGTGAACGTGCACCAGGGCAATCTTATCGTAAAGGACCCGCGCACCCTGGCGCATCAGGTTATCGATGGTCCTGTATACCACCTTCTCGTTGCCGGGAATAGCTGTAGCGGAGATGATGACCGTATCATCGGGAAACACCTCAATCTGACGGTGGGTGCCACTGGCTATGCGTACCAGAGCCGAGGTGGGCTCTCCCTGGCTTCCTGTGGTAACAAGAACCACCTCATTTTGGGGCAATTTCATGGCCTTCTGAAGGGAGACCAGGACTCCAGGGGGCGCCTTGATGTAGCCCATCTCCGTGGCCATGGCCACGTTATCCACCATGCTGCGTCCCACGACGGCCACCTTCCGACCGTGGCGGGCCGCCGCCTCTATAGTCTGCTGAATACGCGCGATTAGGGAAGCAAAGGTAGCCACCAAGACTCGCCCTGGGGCCCCCGCAATCACACGGTCCAGGGCCTCCCCTACCACCCGCTCAGAAGGCGTGTAGCCTTCTAGTTCGGCGTAGGTGGAATCGGACAGGAGGAGCAGTACTCCCTCCGCACCGTAGCGAGCCAGACTGGCCAGGTCCGTAGTCTTACCGTCTACGGGGGTATGGTCTATCTTAAAATCCCCCGTGTGGACTACCAGGCCCACAGGTGTCCTTATAGCCAGACCCATCGCATCCGGGATACTGTGACATACTCGGAAGGCCTCTGTCTCAAAGGGTCCCAAGGAGATGGGTACCCCCGGCTCAATGGCGCGCAGATCAGTACTTTTGTGTAGACCGTGATCCTTTAGCTTTACCGAGATAAGGCCGTGGGCTAAGCGCGGAGCAAATACAGGCACGTTTAGCCGGGGAAGAACGTAAGGCAGAGCGCCGGTGTGGTCCTCATGGCCGTGGGTAATGAGGATGGCCCTGACCTTGTGGCTGCGCTCAACAAGATAAGAGATGTCAGGGATGACCAGGTCCACCCCAGGCATGTCTTCCCCAGGAAACATGACTCCGCAGTCAATGACGACTATGTCGTCACCATACTCCAGAACCATCATATTTTTGCCGATTGCCCCCAGTCCACCCAGGGGAATCACCCTCAAGGGCATAGAGGCCACGTTATTGGTCCTGGGAGAACATGCTTAGCTGCTGGACGGACGGCTCCTCCGGCTGGGTTTCCTTAGCACCCTGTTTGACCAGACCAGGAATAGCCTTGAAGTCCTCCTCAATCACCTTCCTCAGGTTTTGATTATGAAGGGCTGCCGCCGGATGGTACATGGGATAGATCAATCTTCCCTCAACACTCCTTGCCCTGCCTCTGATCTTGCCGATAGTCTGGTTAGGCAGAAAACGGGCCATGGAGTAGCGGCCAAGAGTTACCACCACCTTGGGATTTATCAACTCAATCTGCTTGTCCAGGTGTTTACGACACGCGGCGATTTCGCCTGGCAGGGGGTCCCGGTTGTTGGGTGGCCGGCATTTTACTACGTTGGCTATAAAGACCTCTTCCCGTTTAAGACCAGCTGACATGATGAGTTGATCAAGGAACTGGCCCGCCGGTCCCACAAAGGGCCTGCCCTGCTGGTCTTCATGGAAACCGGGTCCTTCACCTATAAACATGATTTCGGCGTCGGCCGGGCCCTCACCAGGCACCGCTTTAGTCCTGCCCTTGCTTAACGGACAGTCGGTACAAACGCTTACCTGCTGGGCTACCTCTTCCAAACTGCTCATAATGATAACCTCACGGCAAGCTGTAGCTGGCCAATCTGTCAAAGGGCTACGCTGGAGGGCCTGGCCCCTCGAGAGGTACCTCAAAGAGACCTAAAATCTGAATTTTTGCGCCTATGTTTAGAAAATTATCGCCGAAAGTCCTGGTTTAATCGTCCTCCACGCCGTGGTCCTTCAGGTAGTTAATAGCATTTTGAACATTGACGATCTTTTCGGCTTCATCGTCGGAGATTTCAATCTTGCGGTCGTCGGTGGAAAATTCCTCCTCAAAGGCCATTATCAACTCCACCAAGTCCAGAGAGTCGGCGTTGAGAGTTTCGACGAAGGAGGCCTCAGGAACAACCTTATCCCCATCTACACCAAGCCTGTCGGCCACAATAGATTTCACTCTTTCTAGGACCGTTGCCATGCTATCACCTTTTTTGCCGCCTACTTGCCTCAGTCACCGGATCATCCATGTCCATAAGGGAGCCCAGAACACCGTTTACAAAACGTGGAGAGCTCCTGCTGCCGAAGGTTTTGGCCAACTCAACGGCCTCGTTGATCACAACCTTGGGCGGCGCCGAATGCTTGTACCTCATCTCGTAAATGGCAATCCTTAAAATGTTGCGATCCACCATTGGAATCTGTTCCACTGGCCAAGCGGGAGCTAATTCCTTGATCAGCCTGTCGATACCATTTAGGTTAGCTATACTCCCACTCACCAGGTCCCTGGTGAAATCCTTGCCACCGGTCTCCATGGTAGCCTCTGCCAGCAACCTCTCCACCGTTGCTTCCGGTGGGTGATCGGAAGCGTCACTTTCGTAGAGAGCCTGAAGCGCCAGGCCTCTCGCCTCTCGCCGGAGAAGGGGAGCCTTCTTTTGGGCCATAGGCGTACATCTTTTGTCTAAAGAGAGTTTACAATGAAGAGCTTTGCACAGCCACTTTTTGGGCTGAGTCTACATCTCCAACGTTAGCCGTCTTCGCCTGTCGGTCTATTCTTTTTACCAGACTGGTGAGCACCCGTCCGGGTCCAAACTCTACAAATGTGGAAACCCCCATGTCAATCATACACTCTACGGACTGCTTCCACCGAACGCAGTTGCAGAGCTGGTTTTTTAGCTCCTCTTTAATCTCTTCCCCAGTAGTCAGCTTTTGGCCTGAAAGATTTGCCACTATAGGGGCCTTTGGTTCTCTGAAAGTAGTCTGGCCTAGGGCTTGGCAAAGTCCTTCCTGAGCAGGAGCCATTAGCTGCGAGTGGAAGGCGCCAGCCACAGCTAAAGGAATGGTCTTCCGTGCCCCGCGAGCCGAAGCCAGGTCCATGGCCCGGGCCAAGGCGATACGGTCGCCGCTAATGACGATCTGGTCGTCAGAGTTGACGTTTGCAATCTCAACGCCCGTCTCCTGGCACACTTCCTCCAGGGTTACGTCATCCAACCCTATGATTGCCGCCATCCCGCCAGACTGACGCTCGGCCGCCCTTTGCATTAGACTGCCTCGTTCTCTCACCAAACGGAACCCATCCGCCAAGTCCACCACTCCCGCCGCTACCAAGGAGGTATATTCTCCTAGGCTGTGCCCGGCGAAAGCTACCGGCTCCGGCTGTTCACATGGTGCGCACTCTTCGAGAGCGGCCAGGGAGGCTAAAGACGCAGCCATGATGGCTGGTTGTGAGTTTATCGTTTTTTCCAGCTCACTGGTCGGTCCATCGAACATCAGTTTGCTGAGCGGAAAGGACAAGGACGTATCTACAAGATCAAAAATTTCTTTTGCTCGCCTGGAGGTCTTATACAGCTCCAACCCCATCCCGACGAACTGGGAACCCTGGCCTGGAAAAATATAGGCAACTCCAGGCTTATTTTGTGTTTTCGTGACTTCCCCCTTGACGAAAAATTAATTAAGTATTGCAAAAGCGAATTGAACCAATTTAAAAAAACAAAATAGTCCGCGCACCGTCTATATTTCCTCTGTTTCACCTCCCATCTTTACAACTTGTCGTCCCTTGTAGAATCCGCAGTGGGGACAGACCCGGTGGGGTAATTTTGCTGACCGACACTGGGGACAAAGGGATGGATGAAGGGGCTTTAGCCGGTAGGCGACCAATTTTCGCCCACTGCGAGCCCTGGTCAGCTTTTTTTTAGGTAAAGCGCCCATGACTAAGGCTGCTCTCCAGACCGTGAACCGAGGGCAACAAGTCTTGCCCAACGAGGGTCACTAGATTGCTTTTGGCACTGACACTGGTTCAGATTTCTGTCGCTGCCGCAAAAGAGGCAAATCCCTTTGCAATCGGGCCGACAGAGGGACTTAACAGGATGGTTGAGGATGAGATACTGCCGGAGGACCTCTCTCAGGTCAAGGGTGTCGCTTTCATCTATGAAAAGCTCCACATTCCCCGCCTCCGGCGGTCCTGCGTCCTCGTCCCTTTTTGTTGTCACAGCGTGCTGGAAAGTTTCATCAATGGAGGCATGAATGGGCTGGCGGAAACTTTTTAGGCATCGGCCACAGACTTCGTCAACCTCTACGTCCAATTCCGCCCTGGCCCAGATGCTTTTGTTAAAGTGGGTCAACTGGAGGTGTCCTTGGACCCTCTCCTTTACACCCGTTTCTAAAACGGCTTCTTCATTTACCTGAAAGTCCCACTGGGATCCTACAGGTTCCATTAAAAACTGAGCTACGTTATATCGCACCAGACCACTCTTTACCCAGTGAAGCGACGGCAAATTATAGTTTCAGGGATTCCATGGTGTCAAGCGTTAGCGGAGGATCATTGGACGGGTCTGAGGAGAGAGGGACAAAATGGCTGTGTAATGGCTATGTAGATGACCTTTCTTTAACGGCGTCCTGGATGAATTTTACAATGTCCTTGGTAGAGGTGCCAGGGCCAAATATCGCACTTAGTCCCATTTTTTTGAGAGGTTCGTGATCCTCCAAGGGTATAATTCCCCCTGCCAAGAGCAAAACGTCGTCCATTCCATTTTCTTTAAGGCCAGTTACAATCTCGGGGAAGATCTCTAGATGCGCCCCCGAGAGGATGCTAAGGCCAATTACATCTACGTCTTCCTGAGCCGCCGCTTCCACAATCATCTGGGGCGTTTGGCGGATGCCGGTGTAGATGACCTCCATACCAGCGTCCCTGAGGGCCCTGGCTATCACCTTAGCCCCACGGTCGTGGCCATCCAGGCCCGGCTTGGCTACCAACACTCTTATTTTGCTTTGCTGCTCTACCATTCGGTCGCATTCTAATATTAACGTAAGGTTGCCAACTTAGACAGTCTGTACCAGCTCAGTGAGTATTCCATGGGCCGACCTTGGATGGATGAAAGCGATTAGTCCCGAGAGGCCCTCACGCGGAGTCTGATCTATGACCTCAAGGCCCCTAGCCTTAGCGGCTTCCAGGCTCTGGGACACGTCGCTCACGTTTAAGGCCAGGTGGTGTAACCCCTCTCCTCGCCGCTCCAGGAAGCGTCCCACCGGTGTTTCTAGCCCCAGGGGCTCCAACAATTCCAGGCGGGTCTGACCCACCTTCAACAGTGCCGCCCTTACACCCTGGTCCGGCAGCTCCTTAACCTCCCCCGGCTGAAGGCCGAAAACGTCTTCAAAAAACACGAAGGCCGATTCCAGGTTCCGCACAGCCACGCCCACATGGTCGATATAATTAACGGTACACGTTTGATTCATGGGTAGCTGTCCTCCTTCAGGCCTTGAACTGCTCCAGTATATGCCGGGCGATGACTATGCGCTGTATCTCGGAGGTGCCCTCATAGATGCTGGTAACCCTGGAGTCTCGGAAGTAACGCTCCACGTCGGCCTCCTTAAAGTAGCCGTAGCCGCCGTGGATCTGGAGGGCTTTGGAGCACACCCTAAAGCACGCTTCCGAGGCGTAAAGCTTGGCCATGGATGCCTCCTCTAAGAAGGGCAGGCCATGGTCTTTCAGAGTGGCAGCGTGAAGGGTCATGGTCTGGGAAGCGTAGATGTCCGTGGCCATATCCGCCAGCATGAACTGAATGGCCTGGTGCTCGGCGATGACCTTGCCAAAGGAGCGGCGTTGCTGGGAGTATCGAACCGCCGCCTCGAAGGCGGCCTGAGCGATGCCGATGCACTGGGCCGCTATGACAATGCGGCTGGAGTCCAGTATCTCCATGGCGTAGCGAAAGCCCAGACCCTCCTCTCCAAGGCGGTTCTCCACGGGTACGGGCGTGTCCTGAAAGGTCATCTCCACGGTGTTTGAGGCTCGCATACCCATCTTGCCGTGCTGCTTGTGGACCTCAAACCCAGGAGCGCCTTTGTCCACAACAAAGGCGCTGATTCCTCGGTGCCTCAAGCTCTTGTCCTGAACGGCAAAGACCACTACCGCATCGGCGATGTCGCCATTAGTAATGAATATCTTGCTACCGTTGAGGTGATATGCACCGTTTTTCAGCGTGGCGGTGGTCTGCATTGCCGCAGCATCGGAGCCCGAGCCGGGCTCCGTGAGGGCCCAGGCCACGATTTTCTTCCCTTGAACCGCGCCGGGGATGTACCTGGACTTCTGCTCCTCGCTGCCGAACTGGTAGATGGTCTGTAGTCCCAGGGAGCGGTGGGCCAGCAGGCTCACGGCTGAGGCGGCGTCACCCCGGGAAATCTCCTGGATAGCGATGACCATCTGGCGATGGGTACCGCCGCTGCCCCCAAACGCCGGGTCAATGCCTATACCGGCCAGGCCAAGACCAACCATGCCGTGCCAGACCTCCCAGGAGAACTCCTCCTTGTCGTCCATCTCCCGGGCCCGAGGCTTAAGCTCCCGCTCGGCAAAGTCCCGCACCGCAGCCTGGAGCATCTTCTCTTCTTCCGTCAGCAGCAGGTCAGGCATCCACCACCTCTAAATCGCCCTTTGAGAATGATTTATTATTTAAATTATCGCACAGGAGACCGACAGCACCGGCGGCAGGTAACGAGCCAGCTCATGCCAGGAGTCGCCGTCATCCTGGCTGGCGAAGATGCTGCCGTCCTGACACCCGATGTAAATCCCTGCGGGGTTCAGAGAGTCTATCGCCATACCCTCCCGCAGAACGTTGACGTAGGACGGTTGGGGAAGCCCCTTACGGTGCGCCTTCCAGGTCTGTCCTCCATCCTTGGAGCGGTAGACCGCCAAACCGCCTGGCGGAACCCGGTTGCCATCGGACTCCAGGGGCACCAAGTATACCGTGTCCGTGTCTTCGGGATGCACGGCCAGGGGAAAGCCAAAGGTTGAGGGCAGGCCGCCGGTCATCTCGTCCCAGGTAACGCCCCCATCGGCGGAGCGGTACATACCGCAGTGGTTCTGCTGGTAGAGAACCTGCGGCTCCTTTGGATTTATGGCTATCTTGTGGACGCACTGCCCAACCTCGGGGTACTTATCGGGCAGGAAGTCCGCCCGAACGCCCTTGTTGGCCAGCATCCAGGTCTTGCCGCCGTCCTCCGTGCGGAAAACCCCGGCGGCAGAGATCCCCGCCCACATACGCTTCGAATCGCTGGGGTGCAGAATTATGGTGTGCAGGCACAGTCCGCCCAGACCAGGATGCCACTTATCTCGGGAATCATGCCGGTTGAGACCGTCCACTCCTTCCCAATTTAAGCCACCGTCCCGGCTCACAAAGAGCCCCGCGGGCTCAACCCCGGCATAAAGGACCCCTGGCTGAGAATGGAGGCCGGGCTCCAGATGCCATACACGCTTGACCTTGAGACCGGAGTCGGCGGGGTATTTCGGCGCGCCAATGGATTGCCAGTTACTCCCCATGTCGCCGCTTACCGCTATCTCAGGACCCCAAACTCTGGAGTTAATGGCAGCGTATATTTGCGGGCCGTCACCAGCGGGTCCTCCACCCCGCTGGTCGCAGGCCAGGTGATATATGGGACTGCCGGCAAAGTAGGGGCCATGCGCCTCCCATTTCTGTCTTTGCTTATCAGACAGGAAAAGGAATGCTCCTTTTTTGGTGCCCACCATAAGAAGCACTTTATCGCCCATACCAACCTGCAAGAAAACCAAATTGTCGTAACATCCAGCTAAACCCCCGCCATCTCCCGCTGCTCGCCAAAGACCCCCCGGAACACATCGCATATCTCACCAAGGGTGCAGTAGCTCTCCACGCACTCAAGAATTGCTTCCACCGTACTATCGTGGGAGCGGGCCACGTCTTCTAATCTGTCCAGGTCAGCCTTTGCCGCTTGGGTATCCCTCTCCTGTCGAACCCTCTCCAGCCTAGCCACCTGCTGCTGAGCCGCCTCCTGGTCCACCCTCAGCAGCCCCTTGACCGGCTGCTCCTCCGTTACGTAGCGGTTTACCCCCACGACAGTCCGCCGGCCCTCCTCCGTCTCCATTTGATGCCGGAAGGCCGACTCATGTATCTCCCGCATCTGATAACCCCGCTCCAAGGCGGCTACGGCGCCCCCCAGGCCGTCAATCCTTTCGATGTACTCCAGGGCCGCCTTCTCCAGACGGTGAGTTAGGCTCTCCACAAAATAAGAACCTCCCAGAGGGTCAACCACATCGGCGATACCGCTCTCGTGTGCCAGGATCTGCTGAGTGCGTAAAGAGAGCTGGACCGACTCCTCCGAGGGCAGCGCCAGGGCCTCATCACGGGAGTTGACGTGCAACGACTGGGTGCCTCCCAGAACGGCCGAGAGGGCCTGGACCGTGGTCCGGACAACGTTGTTATCCAGCTGCTGGGCCGTGAGGGTGACTCCGGCGGTCTGGGTATGAAACCGCAGCATCATGGATCGGGGTTCGCGGGCCCCGAAGCGCTCCTTCATAATCCTGGCCCAAATCCGCCGGGCCGCCCGAAATTTGGCCGCCTCTTCAAAGAGGTTGTTATGGGCCACAAAGAAAAAGGATACACGTCCGGCAACGTCGTCCACATCCAGCCCGGCGTCCACTGCCGCCTGAACGTACTCGATGGCGTTGGCAAAGGTGAAGGCCAGCTCCTGTACCGCCGTGGCACCCGCCTCTCGCATGTGGTATCCACTGACGCTGATGGTGTTCCACTTGGGCACGTTGGCGGAGCAGTACTTGAACACGTCCACCACCAGGCGCATCGATGGCCGGGGCGGGTAGATGTAGGTGCCGCGGGCAATGTACTCCTTCAGGATGTCGTTCTGGAGGGTGCCGCTAATCTCGGTTTGAGGTATGCCACGCTTTCGAGCCACGGCCATGTACAGGCACAGCAGGACCGATGCCGTGGCGTTGATGGTCATGGAGGTACTGACCCTATCCAGGGGTATGCCCTCCAGGAGGTCCTCCATATCGCCCAGGTGACTGATGGGCACCCCCACCTTACCCACCTCGCCTTGAGCCAGCGGGTGGTCCGAGTCGTACCCTATCTGGGTCGGTAGGTCGAAGGCCACCGAAAGGCCAGTCTGTCCCTGGCCCAGCAGGTAGTGATAGCGTTGATTGGACTCCTTGGCGGTGGCGTAGCCCGAGTACTGACGCATGGTCCATAGGCGACCGCGGTACATGTTGGCCTGCACTCCCCGGGTATAGGGGTACTCGCCGGGATTGCCCAGGTCCCGCTCGTAATCGAAACCGACCTCCTCAAGGTCCTCGGGAGTGTACACCGCGTCCAGATCCAACCCCGACTCTGTGGCAAAGTCGTCCCGCCGCTCCGGCAGGCGCTGCAGGGCCGGGCCCAGAGACTTCTCTCGCCACTCCTTTTTGCTGCGGCTGGTCATACGGAGTCAGTTCTCCTGTGGAATGCATCCATTGTAGCGGCTTAAAGGCAGCCTACTCAACCACGATAGTGATTGACGTCCCTACACCCGCTTCCCTAGAATGGTGCCAGCATGGCAGAGCGACTGGTTTCGGGTAAGGTCAAACAGGAGGACGAGAGCCTCGATACCTCCCTGCGGCCCCGGCTACTCAACGACTTCGTGGGGCAAGATCGGGTAAAAGAGAACCTTGTCATCGCCATCCAGGCCGCCACAATGCGTGACGAGCCCCTGGACCACGTCCTCCTCTACGGGCCGCCGGGCCTGGGCAAGACCACCCTGGGCCACATCATCGCCCAGGAGATGAATGTCAACATCCGGATTACTTCCGGCCCCGCCATCGAGCGGGCCGGGGATATGGCAGCCGTCCTCACCAGCCTCAACAAGGGTGACGTCCTGTTCATAGACGAGATCCACCGCCTCAGCCGGGTGGTGGAGGAGGTCCTCTATCCCGCCATGGAGGACTACTTCCTATCCTGGATGGTGGGAAAGGGCCTGGGAGCCCGCAGCATGAACCTTCGGGTCAACCCCTTTACCCTGGTGGGAGCCACCACTCGGTACGCCATGCTCAGCCCGCCTCTGCGGGACCGGTTCGGCTCCATCTACCGACTGGACTTCTACGACCACGAAGCCATGGCGCACATTGTCCACCGTTCCGCGTCCATCCTCAGCGTGCCCATCGAGGACCAGGGCGTCAAGGAGATAGCCAGCCGCTCCCGAGGCACTCCCCGGGTGGCCAACCGGCTGCTGAAGCGAACCAGGGACTACGCCCAGGTGATGGCCGACGGCCACGTAACCAGGCAGGTGTGCCTGGAGGCCCTCAACAAGCTGGAGGTGGACAGCCTGGGCCTGGATGACGTGGACCACCGCCTGCTGCGGGGTATTATGGAGAAGTTCTCCGGCGGCCCCGTGGGACTGGAAACCTTGGCCGCCTCCATCAGCGAGGAGGCCGACACCATCATGGATATCTACGAGCCCTATCTGCTGCAACTGGGGTTCCTGGAGCGCACCCCCAGGGGCCGCACCGCCACCCCCCGCGCCTACGCGCACCTGGGTATAGAGTACACCCCTAAGGGCGGGGCTCCCCAGGGAAAGCTGCTCTAATCGCGCC
>JAPULR010000221.1 GCA_027294635.1 Chloroflexota bacterium
TACGGCGACGATGGGTTTCTCCGAGTTGGGCATGGCGTCTCCGGAATCTTAAAGCTGCGCCGATTATATCACCGGCCTTGGGCAACGGCTGAACATAATCGCTCCCGACCCTGGCATCGCACCGGGGCCGGGAGCCGCCTATAGGAGGGGGTTATAGTTATACTCCAGCTATGGTCCTACTCGCACCGGTTCCAGCCGCAAGATAGGCACGCCAGGCACCCTTCCTGGAATACCAGCTCCGTGTTGCAGTCGGGGCAGCGGACCCCCGCGCCGTGGCTATGGGAGGCGCTAGCGCCGTTGCCGTTACCGTTGGTGGTCGTTGGCTCCGGCTCGGTGTAGGCCGCCGTTTTTAGTTTAAGCTGGGCGGCAAAGGCCTGCCTCTTCTGACCTCTGGTGGAGCCGGGGATGTGGCGCTCAAGGGCCAGGGCCACCGCGTCGACGGGGGAGCCTACCAGGACCCCCTGGTCCCAGGCGGGGACGCAGGTTATCCCCCGTAGCTGCTCCACAATGGCCACAGGGTCCACCCCCGACCGCAGGGCCATAGAGGCCAGCCTGGATATGGCCTCAAGGCTGGCCGACTCACAACCTCCGGCCTTGCCCAGGGTGGAGAAGACCTCAAAGGGTCTCTCGTCCTCGTCGAAGTTGATGGTAACAAACATATTGCCGTGCCCGGTGCGAATACGCTCGGTGACACCCTTCATCTCATGGGGTCGGACCCGTGGTGTGAGGCCCATGGCTGCCGGTTCCTCCCTGGCGCCCTCAGCCTTACGCATGGGGACCTCCAGGACCTGGGTGGGTTTGGAACCGTCACGGTAGATGGTGATCCCGTTGCACCGGGACTGGTAAGCCATGCGGTAGGCTTGCTCCACATCCTCCTTGGTAGCACTGTTGGCCATGTTGATGGTCTTGCTCACCGCTAGGTCGGTGTGCTTCTGGTACACGGCCTGCATCTTCACGTGGGTCTGGTAGTCTATCTCCAGGGACGTTTTGAACAGGGCCTTAACATCGTCGGGCACGGCGTCAATGCCCTGCACCGAGCCGGTGCGAGCGACCTCGTCCATCAATCCCTCGTTGTAGAATCCCCGTTCCTTGGCCATATCCACGAAGTAGGAGTTGACCTCCCTAAGCTGCTTGCCGTCAAGGACGTTCTTGACAAAGGCCACGGCGAAGATGGGTTCGATGCCGCTGGAGGCCCCTGCGATGACGCTGATGCTGCCCGTGGGGGCAATGCAGGTGCGGGTGGCGTTGCGTATGGGCACCTCCTCCCTGCACCCAGGATAAGCGCCCCGCTCCTGGGCCAGCTCCACGGAGGTTTCCCGGGCGACCCGGTTAATAAGGCCCATGACCTCATCGGCCAGATCCAGGGCCTGAGGTGAGTCGTAGGGGATACTCAGCTTGACGAGGGCGTCGTGCCAGCCCATGATCCCCAGGCCGATCTTCCGAGTTTTGTCGACGGCGTCCTTCACCTCCTGGATAGGGAAGCTGTTGACGGTGACCACGTTGTCCAGGAAACGGGTGGTCTTGCGGGTCACATCCGCCAGGCCGTCGTAGTCAAAGGAGCCATCGTTAACAAACTTGGCCAGGTTGAGGGAGCCCAGGTTGCAGGCCTCAAAGCCCAGCAGTGGCACCTCTCCGCAGGGGTTGGTGCTGTCCAGATTGCCCAGGTGGGGCGTAGGATTGTGACGGTTGGCCTCGTCGATGAAATAGAGGCCGGGGTCCCCGGTTTTCCACGCCGAGTCGATGATCTCGTTCCATATCTGTCGCGCAGGGATGGTGTCGGTGGTCTCCTTGCTGGTGGGATCGATGAGGTTCCAGGCCTGGTCCTTCTCCACTGCCTCCATGAAGTCATCGGTGATGGCCACGGACACGTTGAAGTTCTGGGCCTCCTTGTTCCCGTCTTTCAGGCGGATGAAGTCCATGATCTCGGGGTGGCTCACGTGGAGGATACCCATGTTGGCCCCATGGCGCTTGCCGCCCTGGGTGATCATATCGCTGAGGGCGCTGAACATCTTCAGGACCGCCACGGCGCCGCAGGCCTTTCCGTGGGTGGTGGAGATGTGGCTGCCCCGGGAGCGCAGCTTGGAGAAGGCGTAGCCGATGCCGCCGCCGAACTTCTGGATCATGGCGGAGGTGGTGGCCGCCTTCATGATGCTCCCCATGGTGTCCTCGACGGGGATGACGAAGCAGGCCGAGAGGGTGCCCTGTCCCGTACCGGCGTTGAACAGGGTGGGGGAGTTGGGCATGAACTGGCAGGAAGCCATTAGATCGAAGAATTCCTGGGCCCAGTAGTCCCGACCCCGCCCTGAGCTTGTCGAAGGGTCCTCCGGCTCAGCGATAGCGCGTGCTACCCGCCAGAAGAGGTCCTCAGGGGTCTCATCCCCTAAGAGGTAGCGGGTTTTAAGGACAATATCAGCATTCTCGGTCAGTTGTAGCGTGGTCATGGCGGGCCTTCCTAGTTCAGAGATATGGTGTTCAGGGGTCCAATGGTAAGGGCCTGACGGGAGCCTGTGAGCCGGTAGACGTAGTGGGACTTGCGGATGCGGCGGCTCAGCAGCCGGTGCTGACGCATCCGCTCCAGGGCCTGAGTGGCCTCGGAGTAGCTCACCTTCAGCTTGCGGGCCAACTCTCCCCGGGTGATGCCGTCGCGGGGGATCACCAGGGGTATCATAGTGTCTATCATCGCTGCCCTGTTACTTTTCATGTAGATCACTCTTACCTGTCAAGGGTTGATTGTCACGTCCCGAGGCTGTTATCGGTTCGTCCGGGAGCGGCGCCTTGCTCTGGCGCGCCTCCGTCTGAGGGGCTCATCGTCAAGCATGGTGAGCTGGGCCGTATCTTCGGGCTCCTTTCCTTCTTCTCTCAGGTCCTTTACAACCCGCTCAAAGCTCTCCAGGTCCTGGAAGTCCCTGTATACACTGGCCCAGCGGACGTAGGCCACCCGGTCCAGGTCCCGAAGCTGCTCCATCACCATCTCCCCGATGGCGGAGGATGGGAACTCCGCTCGGCCCAGGGCCTGAAGCTCTCCCTCGATGTCCTGGACCACCCGCTCTATGTCACGGAAGGGAATAGGCCGCTTTGCGCAGGCCGTGACTATGCGGGAGAGGAGCTTATCTCTGTCGAACTCCTGGCGACGGCCATCTCGCTTCACCACCAGGAGGGCGGTGCTCTGGACTCGCTCGTAGGTGGTGAACCGCAGGCCACAGCGGGCGCACTCCCGCCGCCGCCGTATACTCTCCGCCACCGAGCGGGAGTCGGTTACCTTGGAGTCTGGGCTGTTGCAGTAGGGGCAATGCACCGATCTGAGATCGCAACGGTATTCCTAAACTTTGTACCAACTCACTGAGTGAATACAATATATAGTATTATACTCCATTGTTGT